>RPPU01000330.1 GCA_003819975.1 Desulfobacteraceae bacterium | reverse complement strand
TATAATATAATGAATTTTGATAAGGAGCGTGATATGGCACAATTGGATCGAATCACCCAACAGCCTGATATCATGGGAGGCAAAGCTTGTATCCGAGGGATGAGGGTAACGGTCGGCATGATTGTGGGTCAAATAGGTGCCGGCCACAACATCGAAGAAATTCTGGCCGACTATCCCTATCTCGAACGTGAAGACATCTTACAAGCGCTCCGCTACGCTGCCTGGCGGTCGGAAGAGCGTGAAGTCATGCTGGCATGAAACTACTCGTCGATATGAACCTATCACCTCGTTGGATCGGTCTATTAAGTACCGCGGGAATACAGGCCGTCCACTGGTCAAAGGTTGGGAAGGCCAATGCCCCGGATTCCGAGATCATGGCTTATGCCAACCTAAACCATTTTATTGTGCTCACTCATGATCTGGATTTCAGCGCGATTCTTGCCGTAACCCATGGTAAGAAGCCAAGTGTCGTGCAAATCCGCTCCGAAGATGTGAATCCGGATGTGATCGGGATGAAGGTCATAACGGCTCTGTATCAAATGGAATCGGAATTGGAAACGGGCGCGCTACTCTCCATTTACCCCACTCAAACTCGCTTACGTTTATTACCATTGCAAAGCAAGGAATAGCTATGCTGATTGGATATGCGCCTGTTTCGACACATAATCAAAATTGACCCTCGGGATCCCAATTCCAACACCCTACTAACAACCGATCTCTTTTTTACCTGCAGTCTAAACCTCTTCAGCCTAACAGCCTGGATCTCTTATGCCCTTAAAAATCTTCCTCCACGGCCTCGAAAGCAACAACCAGGGCACCAAAGCAGTGTACTTTCGGGAACATTTTCCCAATATGCTCACGCCCAATTTTGCCGGCAGCCTGCGCCACCGCATGGAACAGTTAAAGCCGCTGCTCGCCGCCGAAACCGATCTCACCCTGGTGGGATCCAGTTTCGGCGGACTCATGGCCGCCGCTTTCGCCCTGACCGAGACCGCCAGAGTCCGCAAACTGGTCCTGCTCGCTCCGGCCCTGAATCTGCTGCCTCTGACCAACTATCCGTTTAAAACCATTGCGACCCCGGTCGTCATTTACCACGGCGCCCAGGACAGCGTGGTCCCCCTGGAGGCCACCCTTGAAATCAGTCAAAAAATCTTCAATAACTGCACCTTCAACAAGGTCGCAGACGACCACTTCCTACACGACACTTTTCCGATCATTGATTGGAAACGGCTACTGGATATTCCTTAAACGCTTATCTCCAAAACAATGGCAATCGGATCTCCATGGACATTGAAGATGTGGGGCGCGATGAGCAGGATTTTTTATTGACGCATATCAAGGAAGGACGGTCGGTTCGCTCTTTCAAACCGGACGAATCCACTTCGCCACCAGGGCCCGGAGCTCTTTTTTCCGGAACGGCTTGCCGATATAATCGTCCATACCGGCTTTATAAAATTTTTCTTCTTCCTCCTGCAAAACCTGGGCGGTCATGGCAATGATGGGAATGGGGGAAAAGGATGAAGGGTGAAGGATGAAAGATGAAGGGGGAGAGATCAAGACTGAAGCAGCCTGCCGATGACCGGCTTCCCACGCCCTGATCGCGCGTGTGGCTTCAAAACCGTCCATCACCGGCATTTGCACATCCATTAAGATCAGATCTAAGGTTTCGTTGCGGATAGCTTCCAGCGCTTGTTGCCCGTTTTCCGCAAAGCGCAGCGCATAGCGATCTCCGGACAGATAAGACCGGATGATCTCACGATTGGTGGGGTAATCCTCGACTACCAGTATTTTGATTGGTTTGGGCGCTTCGTTATCGGGCATTTATTTGATCACACATTAAATCTGTTGAGCATCATAGTCTCGAATGTGGGGATTATGCCTCAAATATCGAAAATGAGTTACCTGGCAAACCTTAAATTGCCGCGTGCTTTCCCGCTTCAAAGTTAAATATCGAACACCGAATATCGAATAATAAAGGTTCGTTTTTTCACTTCAATATTTAATATTCGGTGTTCGATATTCGATATTCTCTTTTTTTTACAGTTTTGAATTCTGCTGCTTACCGACTTAAACCAGACCTGTAGGCATGATTTTTACAGCCTATACACCTATTTATTGAATTGCGGGGTATGGGTCAGCCCCAGGGAATCGCAAATCTTTTTTATCTGGGTTGATTTATTCAATGTGTAAAAGTGGATACCCCTGACTTCATGATCCAGAAGATCCCGCACCTGTTCCGCAGCCCAATGAATGCCGGCCTGCTCGACCTGGGCATCGGTCTCGCAACGCCTGAGCGCTTTAAGCAAACGGGCCGGAAACCGCACCCGGGCGGCCAGATCGGCCATGCTGTTGATATTTTTAAAAGAGGTAATCGGCATGAGTCCGGCGATAATCGGGATCCCGATGCCGCCCAATTCACAGCGCGCGCGAAAATCGTAAAAATCATGGTTGTCGAAAAAAAGTTGGGTGCAGATAAAATCCGCGCCCGCATCGACTTTTTTCTTTAAAAAATCGATCTCCTCCAACCGATTCAAAGTCGCCGGGTGCCCGTCGGGAAATCCGGCCACCCCGATGCCCATGTCTGGAAAATGCTTTTTAATGAACGCCACCAGCTCGGTCGCATACTCAAACCCGCCCGGCAGGGACTCAAAAACGGTCTGACCCTTGGGCGGATCGCCGCGCAAAGCCATAATATTGCGGATACCGCTGGCATGATATTTTTTTAAGATCTCCAGTATTTCTTCTTTGGTTGCGCCCACGCAAGTCAAATGGGAAACCACGGTCAGGTCGGTTTCTTTTTGAATATGCACGACCAGATCATGGGTGAGTTCCCGCGTGGAACCGCCCGCGCCATAGGTTACGCTTACGTAAGAGGGTTGAATCGGGATCAGGTCATTGATGGTTCGATAAAGCGCCTCCGATGCTTTCGCGCTTTTTGGCGGGAAAAATTCAAAACTAATGGTGGTTTTATAAAGCTTGAAGATCTCTTTGATATGCATAAGCGAACCTTTTTTTTATTTTTTACCTTGAGCACGGTAAAGATCATGAATCCGGCGAAAAACTTGCATTAAATCCGCATCAGGGCCCGGATAGAACCGATTCAAAGTTTATTTTTGCACTAGTTTATTGCATTACCCGCGGCTTTGCACTAAATTTTTTTAAAGGAAATGATTGACGGCCGCCTTTTTTAGGGTTAGTAAATTTCACTTTAAATATTGAGATCATTATTTATGCACCCGATCCATACCGTATATAAGACGCTCACCGAGGGTCTGTTTCTGATTGGTTTTCCGCCTCTCTGGCTTTATACCCGTTTGACCGGGAAATACCAGGAAGGCCTGCGGGAACGACTTGGATTTGTACCCCTTGAGCGGACAGCCGAATTGAACGGCTCCCCCCGAATTTGGATCCACGCCGCGTCTCTCGGTGAAATCAAGGTGGCGGCCGCCCTTGAAAAGGCCTTGCTAAAATTATTCCCGCATCATAGCCTGATTCTCTCCACCTACACCGCCCAGGGTTATCGTTCCGCGCGCGAGCTTCTGCCGAAGATACCGGTCATTTATGCGCCCCTGGATCTCTCTTTTGCCGTGGACAGGGCTCTGCAAAGAATCCGTCCGGATATCATGATTTTTCTGGAAACAGAGCTTTGGCCGAACTGGCTCCTGACCGCCCACCGCCTGGGAATAAAAATCGCCCTGTTGAACGGCCGGATCTCCGCGCGTTCCATCGATAATTATCTGAAATTCAAATTCCTTTTCCGTCAAATCCTGGCGCCGATCAAGGTCTTCAGCATGATCGGGCCGGAAGATGCCGTGCGCATCCAAAAAATGGGCGCCCGGCCCTCGCGCGTGGTCGTCAACGGCAATGCCAAATATGACTTGCTTTCGGCCCAAACGTCGCCTCAATTGGAACTGGAGATGCGCCGCGTGTTAAATGTGGGTTCACAAAAAGTAATCGTGGCCGGCAGCACCCGCGGCGGCGAGGAAAGCACGCTTCTGGCGGTATATGCCAAGGTTTTGCAGGAATTCCCGGATACTCTTTTATTCATTGCCCCGCGTCACATCGAACGCACCTCCGAAATCGAACGGTTGCTCAACAACCGGGGTATGACCTACCAGCTCCGCACCGAACTGGACGGGGTCACGGTCAAACGGACCGCGCCGGTCGTGATTATCAATACCTTTGGTGAACTCTTTAAACTCTATAGCGTGGCCACCATCGCCTTCTGCGGCGCCAGTCTGGCGCCTCTGGGCGGCCAAAATCCTTTGGAAGCCGCGGCCTGGGGTAAACCGGTTTTTTACGGACCTTTTATGGAAGATTTTACGGACGCCAAACACCTCCTGGAAAGCTGCCAGGCCGGCATCCCCGTGGCGAACGCCAAAGATTTTTCGGAAAAAGTACTGAACTTTTTTCATCATCCGGCCGAAGGAGTTGCCCGCGCGACGCAAGCCCGGGAACGGATTCGGCTGAATCAGGGCTCGGCCCAAAACCATGTGAAAGCCATTGCCCGCCTTTGGGGCTGAACGTTCAAAGCGTTCGCGGGCCCGGGTCCGCGACGGTGACGGGATAGGGTGCGGTTCATGCTTCATGCTGCATATAAAATCTTGCCGGGTTTCGAAGAATTCGGCACTCTTGCGAAAGAGAGGAAAATATGAAAAAAAACAAATCCGAAAAAGAGGAAACACTGGTCGGCTTTATTTTGCCCAGCGAATGGGACAATAACGACAATGTAACCGGCATCTCCATTTCCACCGACGACGACGAATATACGGTTGAAAACAACAAACTGGGCGAAGAGCTTTTCGATTTCCTGGACGAAGACGTACGCGTCACCGGAATGGTATCCGAAGAAAGAGACGGCACCAAGCACATAACGATCACCGAATATGATATTTTGGAACTGACCGATGAAGAAGAAGATCTCGAATACGGCGAAGAGGAAGACGAATATCGTTATGACGAAGACGACCTCGACGAGGAAGACCCGGACGACGAATAGGCGTTTAACGTTCGCACATCGGCAGAGGAATCTCTAAAAATAAGTCTTTGGAGTTTCTCCGCTTCGGTAAATTCTTCACCGCAAAGACTTCAAGATTTTTAACGCTTTTTAACTTCGTGTCTTGACGTCTTGGTGGTGAAAAATATTTCAAACCCGGGATATCTCAAAAACCTATTTAGGCCAGCCAGGCGCTCCGCGCCACGAAAATTTTCTCGCGGTAATACTTCAATTCCTGGATCGATTCCTTGATGTCGTTCAGGGCCAGGTGGGTTTTCTGCTTCATAAAAGGCGGAAAACCCGGGTACCAGCGACTCACCAATTCTTTGATCGTGCTGACATCGACATTGCGGTAATGCAGATAATCTTCCAATCCGGGCATGTATTTCGCCAAAAACCGCCGGTCCTGGCCGATGGAATTGCCGCACAGGGGCGATTCGCCTTTGGCGCAAAAGTTTTTGACGAACCGCAAAGTCTCCAGTTCGGCCTGCCTGCAATCATAACCCGCTGCTTTCACTTTTTCCAAAAGACCGGTAGCCGTGTGCTGAGTCCGGCTCCATTCCTCCATGGTCTTCAGGACCGCTTCCGGATAG
>RPPU01000329.1 GCA_003819975.1 Desulfobacteraceae bacterium | reverse complement strand
GGGAGTCGAGTACGTAAGGCAATACGACCCGATCCGGCCAGCGGATCTGGATCTTTTTCTTCGGTGGGCGGGCATGACCGAAGAAGAATTCCATGCGTGCATTGATCCGTGGCGCGACCCCCGGATTTGGAGCAAGAAGAAAAACGGCGAATGGACTCTTTTGGATTCGGTTCTGAATCATCGTAATGAAGCCGGTATCGATGAGGTGCGTCTCAAAAAAATAGAAGAATGCCGGTTTATCGTAACCCCTTCCCGGGAGCCGGACGCACCGGAAAACGAATACATCTTAATGGGCCGAGGGTATATCGATAAGTATAACAGCCGGGCGATCGATGATAATCCGGAGGAGAAGGACTCATGAGATATTGCACCCGATGCGTGATGCCGGATACAAAACCCGGGATTTTTTTAGACCCGCAGGGCGTTTGCAGTGCCTGCCGGTCCGTGGAAAAGAAAAAACAAATCGACTGGGAAGCGCGGGCCGAGGAGTTCAGCGCATTGTGCGACCGCCTGCGGGGCAGCAATGGAAACGGATATGACTGCCTGGTTCCGGTCAGCGGCGGTAAGGACAGCCATTATCAGGTTTGGATGATGAAGGCGGTTCATAAGATGAATGTGCTGGCGGTCTGCGTCGTTCCCCATCTGCAGACAAAAGAAGGCATCGCCAATCTCAACAACATCGTCTCAACCTATCATATCGATCTGATCAAAATCGCGCTCAAGCCAAGCGTCTTCAAGCGCATCCGCACTCGGGCTTTTTTTACCATGGGCGAGCCTAACTGGACCGATCATTGCAGCGTTTTTGCGGGGGTGGCTCAGGCGGCTTATATGTATCAGGTACCGCTGGTGATATGGGGCGAAGACATCGCGGTTGAATTCGGCGGAGCGACTTCGGATAAGCGGACTGCTTCGGCGGAGAATCTCATCAAAAACGATCTGATCAAATCCAAGACTGTAGAGGATTTTTACGATGAAATCGTGAAACCGCACAACACCTATTTTTACCGGCATCCCGCGATTGAAGAAATGAAAAGCCGAAAGCTAAAAAGCGTCTACCTGGGCTACTATTACAATTGGGACGGCAAAAAGCATTATGAAACCGCCAAGCAGCACGGTTTTCAGGGGCGGGTCCGCGGTCCGCTTTCCGGAAACATTCTGGATTACGACAATATCGATGAAAAACTCTGCGAGATCAATATTTGGTTCAAATTCCTCAAGTTCGGCTTCTGGCGGCCGACCGATCAGTGCTGTTATCAAATCTGGAACGGAAGAATGTCGCGCGCCGAAGCGGTGGAACGGGTCAACGCCAAACAGTATGAATTTCCGGGAGAGTACTTAAAGGAATTTTTAGAATTTCATCAAATCAGCGATGCGCAATTTTGGGACACGGTGGAATCATACCGGAACCGTGAAATCTGGCATCAAGCCAAGGGAGAATGGCGGTTGAAGGTCGATTTAATATAAACGATATTTTTAGGTATCCATTATGATAAAAACCAAAGTCGATATTCTAAAACGGAAAATTTGCAAAGATGGATGGCTGTCGGCCGTTCAGGCTTCAGTCCGAGAGGCCAAAAAGGCTATAAAGGGGCCGGAGACTCCTGCGGTGCCGCCCGTGCTTTTGATCGAAGTGACCAACCGCTGCAACCTGAAATGCAAGATGTGCGATCGCGAGATCTTAAGAAGAAAAGACGGAGACATGGCATTTGCGGCCTACAAAAAAATTATTGATGAAGCGGTCTCCATCGGGGTCGGCCATATCAAATTAAACCGGTTCGGCGAGCCGACGCTGAATCCGGAACTGCCCGAGATGATCATTTACGCCAAAAAACACGGTATACCGTTCATCGACTTTACCACCAACGGGACGCTGTTCAATGAAGAACTTTCGAGACGCTTGTTGGATTCAGGAATCGACCAGATTGTTTTCTCGTTCGACGGCGCAACAAAGAAAAGTTACGAAACAGTCAGACGAGGAGCGAACTTTGAAAAATGCCTGGCGAATATTCAACGGTTCATCCGGCTCAGAGACGCTAAAGGGAGAAAAAAACCGTTCATTGTCATTCAGAGTCTATTCCTGAAGGAAACGGAGAACGAAATTGATCTCATTAAGAAAATGTGGAGTCATTGCGCCGATAAATTAAGAATCCTGGGTGTGACCAATCGGCCCGATATGAACCCGGCCGGCACCAACAATAAAGACAAAAGGATGCCTTGCATCGAGTTGTTCGACCGCATGTTGATTTTTCAAGATTTACAGGTCTCGGTCTGTTGTTCGGATCTGAACGGCACCATCCGGGTGGGAAATCTTCGGGATCAATCCATCCTGGACATATGGCATGGGGCGGCCTATGCAAAGATACGGAATATTCACCGAAAACGGGAATTTTTTAAGATTCCCATATGCGCCAACTGCGATGCGAACAACCGCGGCGTCAAGGCGGCCCAATCCGAAAAGATCATGGAATTGGCGGGCCGGGAGTATTTGTGAGATAAGTCGTGATCAAAAAATTCATCATCTCCAATTTATATTATTTTTCAAGCAATTCCCTGAACATCATCCTGGGTTTGTTTCGCGGGGGCGTGATCGCCAATCTGCTCGGCCCGGCGCTTTATGGAGCCTGGAATACGTTTACCCTTGCGCAATCGTATGCCAATTTGTCCCATCTGGGCCTTTTGTCGGCGTTTGACAGGGATTATCCATATTATCTCGGAAAAGGAGATAAAAATCATGCGGAAGCAATAAAGAGTAATGTCTTTACGGCGGTGAGCGCATTATCTATTCTTTGCGGCATGGTGTTGCTGGGTCTGTCGTTTTTTGTGCGTACCATTTCGAATTCAAAAGAATTTGCTTTCAGTTTTCGTATCTTAGCCGTCATCATCGTGTTGAGTCAGATCTGGGAGTTTTATATTCTTTATCTTCGCAATATCAAAGACTTCAAAATGCTTTCCATAGGCCGGGGTCTTTATTGGACTCTTTTTACCGCCTTGGCCGTACCCCTGACTTATTATTTCTCCTTTAAAGGACTGATTGTGGCGCTGCTTTTATCTTTTTGCCCTTTTATTGTCTATGTATTTATAAAGTTCATAAAATCAATAAAGATAGCCATTGATGGAAAAATGATTTTAGCGCTTTTGGCCGTGGGTTGGCCGTTTTTAGGTATGCAAGGTCTGGGGATGGTTTTTAACACCTTTGACCGGCTTGTTATCTTAAGCTATTTTGATCTGAAAATACTGGGACAATACTCTTTCGCACTGTTTTTAATCGGATTTTTAAAGGCGGCCATGGAGCCTACGGTATATGTGATGCGTCCTTTTATTCTCCAAAAGGCTGGACGGCATGCGAACAATTGTTTGCCCATGAAGAAGGATTTATTGTTGATCAACGGGTTGGCGGCTTACGTGATTCCGGTCATCGTCGTTTTGCTTTTCATATTGATTGAACCGCTTATCGGATATGTATTTCCGCAATATATTGCAAGCATTTCGATCGCGCGTATTATGTGCTGGGGCATCCTGCCGGTATGTATCGCGATGTTCACCTCTCCGTTTATTGTTGCTTCCAATAATCAAAAGTATCTTTTTTATTTTAATCTTATGAATGTCATATTAATTCTGTCACTCATATTTTTGCTTTCTTATTTGAACCGGATGACCATCACGAATATCGTCATTGCCATGTGTCTTTCGCAATATATCGGATCGTTTGTTACGCTCATGGCCGCATTGCTTGTATACCAGACGCCATTGAAAGAGGCGGTTTTAATAAGCATAAGACTATTTGCCCCGTTTTTAATTCTTATGACTATTGTTACGTTTATATCCGGCCATACGACCCGTTTCAATGTTGTCACGCGCTATGATTACATGGGGATTCAATGTCTAATCGCCGTCCTGATATTTTTGCCGTTATCCTGGACTAAATTTAAAAATGTATTGAAGAGAATGACAAATGCCTAAACTGGTCGTGCACATCGGCCTTCATAAGACCGGCAGCACTTGGCTGCAGACATGCTATTTTCCGACGCACCCCGAAATCCATTACTTGAATCGAATCGATAAAGAAATGGATGTATTTCATTATGTGATGAAAGCAGACGAAAATCAATGGAACATTCAGCATGCGACGGGACTCGTCGAAAGAACGCTAAAAAATACCAACGGTAAAATCAATCTCTATTCCGAAGAAAACCTGAGCGGGCAGCTGTGGCGCGGATGTTTTGATTCGAAGCGGATTGCCTTGAGGATGAGCCAAGTATTCAAGGGATTAAAAATCATCCTGATCGTTAGAAATCAAATCGATATGTTGAAGTCGATTTACCGACAATATGTCCACGAGGGAGGCTATCTGAGTTTCAAAGGATTTTTGGATGACGAGAAGATCGCGGGAAAAGATCTTTTAGAACATCTGAAATATGCAACCATTATTGAATATTATATGCAACTGTTCGGGCAGGAAAATATTTATCTGGGAATTTATGAAGAATTTGAACGATATCCCGACACATTTGTCGAGGAACTAAGCGCGTTTATGGGTGTAAAAAAGATATATTTCGACAAGGATTTCCATGACCGTAAAATAAACCGGTCGTATTCACCGCTTTCACTGCTGCTTGCCAGGGGCTTTAACCGCATTCAAAAAACCAAATTCAATCCAAACGGTCTTTTGCCGGATCCTTCGGAGAAGTTGTTCAATAAAAGATATTGGCTGCAAAATGTCATGGATAAATACATTTATTACAAATTGTTCGCCTATTCTCCCATCCGGCTCCCCAATGAAGAAAAGATCAAAAACGATTACCGTCCCGGCAACCGGAGGCTATGTAAGTTAGCAGGCAAAGACCTGACGATTTATCAGTATCCAGTGTAGGATTATTATTGTTTCATCCGGCGATTGAAAAAAATCATCGCCTTCAGCAGGTGATTCCGTTCGAATGTTTAAGACTTCAAGCCATTTTATTACGCCTATTCATAGGGAGGAGGTTGCAATGAGGAACAGTCACACAAGTTTATTTGATAAACGTTTTATTATGGCAATTCTATTATTGTTTGTTTTCGGGTGCGGTCAAAAAACGGAAAATGAACAAAAAAGCCAAGGCGGTACTCTGAAACCCGCGGGAACCATACGCGTTTCCGGAGCCTGGGCGCTTTATCCCATGATGGTCAAATGGGGTGAAGAATACAGCAAAATAAATCCCGATATGCGGATCGACATTTCCGCCGGGGGCGCCGGCAAGGGTATTGCCGACGCCTTGGGAGGTCTCGTGGATATCGGCATGGTATCGCGCGAGATCAAACCGGAAGAAGTAAAACAAGGCGCTTTTTATGTGCCGGTCGTGAAGGATGCCGTCTTTCCGACCCTTAATGAAAACAATAAGGCAGTGGATGTCATCGGAAAGCAGGGCATTAAGAAGAAAATTTTTATGGACCTCTGGACAAACAGCAAAAACGTTTCGTGGGGTGTGATTGCGGGAACAAACAGCACGGATAAAATACAGGTTTATACCCGATCGGATTCCTGCGGGGCGGCCGAGACCTGGGCGCTATATTTGGAAGGCAAGAAACAGGCGGATTTAAAGGGTATCGGTGTATACGGCGATCCT
>RPPU01000328.1 GCA_003819975.1 Desulfobacteraceae bacterium | reverse complement strand
GGATTTCATTTACTGAACGCCGACGATCACCGTATTCAAAGCACTCTGGCCGAACTGGAAACCCTGAACCCCGAACTGCTTGTCCCCTGCCATTGCACCGGCGAACGCCCCATGCAAATGCTGCAAGCGCGATTCGGCGCCCGAGTCCAAATCGGTCGGTCCGGAGCTGTTTTTGAATTCTGATATAATATCCGAAGCTATACTATAATGAAATTTGATTACACACAAATATTTCTTCTGATATGGATCGTTGCTTTCTGGATCTATTATTTTTCGACCTACGGTAAGGTTGAAGAAAAACATGAACATTCTGTCAGGGAAAAATACGGCACACACGCCAAATGGGGACCGTTCTTCGGTTCGGCATTCATGGGATGGACGGCGGTCATTTTCATATACTTTTTTCATTACGACAGCCGCGCCTGGGTATGGCGGCTCTCTTTACCGGATTGCGCAGCGGTCAAGATCGCGGCGGTCATGATCCTGTGTTTCGCTTTTTTGCTCAATATCCTTTTTACGATATCGGTCGGGAAATCCATTCGCACCGCTTTTACCGCCAATCAAAATCCACCGTTGATCACGACCGGGGTCTACGGCCGTATCCGGCACCCCGCTTATCTGGCCTTCTTTGCCGTCGCCGGCGGGACTTTTCTGATTATTTCCAACCTCATCACGCTGCTGTTGCTGGTCTACACCTGGGTAGTCATATACGGCCATACCCTGGAAGAAGAGAAAAAAATGACGATGATATATGGGGAAGCCTATGAACGTTACCGGAGAAGTACGGGCCGGTTCCTGCCGAAACTGAAAATATAGGCTTCTTATTTCAAATTATCGACAAGAAGTTGTCGATAAGAAAAAAGTTTTAATCTTGTTTTTTCAGGATCAAAGAAATCCTGATTTCCAATCCCCGGCCGGCATTGTAAGCCTTGATCGTTCCCCCGTGTTTTTCCTCGATTTTTTTGGCGATCGCCAGCCCCAGCCCCGCGCCCGAGGCGCCCGATCCTTTTACCCGGTGGAACGGATCGAAAATCGCAATCAATTCTTCTTCCGGCAGCTTTGCGAAAGTATTGGTTATGCTTAGCTCCAACCGATCGGAAATGAATAAAGCCGATTGCCGGAGCCGTTCCAGGCGATGGGTGATGATCCGGGACACGGGAACGACCGACAAAACGGCCATTAAACCGATCATGATCAACCCCAAAGCAAACGCCCGCCCGGCATGCGCCGATTTTTCCGCGGCCGCATGATCGCCCGGCAGGATGATGAAAAAGGCAAAGACAACCAGCAAGGTGGCGCAAAGAACAGCCAAAAAAGACAAAAAAATCTTGATGTATAATCGTTTCGATCTCATGGCGTGTCCACAAACATGTAACCGCTGCCCCATATCGCGGCGGAAAGTTCTTCAATGTTGCTGGACCTGAGAAACGTCATCGGAGGCGCCTTGGCCTTTATCGGCTTTCTCGGGTTCTGCGTGGGCGCGGCCCAGGTTTATTACCATAAACTGACCCGGCGGAACGCCGTAACCGGCGGCATCTACAAATTCATCCGCCACCCTCAATACGCCGCGCTGATCCTTTGCGGCCTGGGCATGCTGCTCCTCTGGCCCCGCTATATCCATCTGCTCTCCTTCATCGCCATGGTCTTTGTCTATTATTTTTTGGCCGCTTACGAAGAAACCGAATGCGAGCGGAAATACGGGAACCCTTATGCCGCGTATAAGGCCAAGACCTCCATGTTCCTGCCTTTCCATGTGTCTTTTCGGCCCAAACGCTCTTTTCTCCCCAAATCGGGGCTTGCCAGATACCTGGCGATTCTTTCCCTTTATGGAATTACCGCCATGACGGCCGTTGTCGCGGCCAACCATCTGAAATCCTGGTCTTTAAACTGCCTGTATGCCCTTTATACCAAGGATGCGGCCTATATCTCGGTATCCCGGACCGACACTGAGACCCTGGAGCAAATCGCCCGGATCGCTCTCGAGAACCCGGATGTCCGCAAACGAATGGAGCAAGCCCGGCCCGCAGCCGGCGGCAAATTCATTAATTACATTCTGCCGGCCCAATGGTATGTCTCGGAAATCCCCATGAAGCCCACTGCAGGGGCCGTAGGAGGCCATCACCATCCCAAAGATTATGACCGCAACTTGATCCGAATTGTATTCACCAAAGCAAAATTGAGGTCCGATGAGGAGACAAGCGGCAAGGACATACCGCTCCGGGCAGCCGGGACCGAACCCTTGCTGGAGATCATCGTTGATCTTTCTCAAAATAAAGCGATCATCGTTCAGGATCCGCCCGCCCGGAAAAAATATGCGGGCATCCCTGTGCCGCTTTATTGAAAATACCGATATCTTCGAAAAACCATGCAATATAACCATGCCTGAATCGTCATAAAAAACATGCATCATAAAAACGCATGATTGAAATATAGGCGATGATTGGAGAAAAAACAATGGCTGAAAAAGCATGTCCTTTATGGGTCGGATATCTGCTGGCCTGCCCTCTCCGCAAATGGGTTGAAAACCCGGCAACGATCCTGGGACCTTATGTCAAACAAGGCATGCAGGCGCTCGATATCGGGTCTGCCACCGGATTTTTCAGCTTGCCCATGGCCGAAAGGGTCGGGCCGAACGGGAAAGTGATCTGCCTGGATATCCGGGAAAAATTCCTGGAAGCCCTGAAAAAACGCGCCCGGAAAAAAGGCTTGTTCGCGCGGGTGGAAACCCGTCTTTGCCGGCCGGATTCGCCGGGCCTGGATCATTTGAAAAACCAAATCGATTTCGCCTTTGCGTCGGCCGTGATCCATGAAGTCCCGGATGCCGCCGGTTTGTTCAAAGAAGTTCATCAAACCTTGAAACCGGGCGGTTTATTTTTGGTCATCGAACCCAAAAGCCGCGTATCTCTAAAGGACTTTGAAACGAGTATTTCCCGCGCCGAATCCCGCGGTTTCCTTGCAATCGACACGCCCTCGATCAATCGCGGCCGTGTCATCCTGTTGAAGAAAAAGCAAACGGTTGAATATTCGCCCGAAAACTGAAATTTACCAACGTATGGACATTTATTATAATAACAGCATGGATCAGCAACTCGAAACAAAACAGGCGGCCGATTTTTTCCGGACCGAATATCAAAAGCTGGTCGGCTTCGTCAAAAAAAAATCGGCCCTGAAGATGTCCTTCGGTTTTTAAAGTCAAACTCCGGAAATAGTCCGGTGTAAAATCTCGAATCCATCACCCAGGAGACCTTTTTGAATATACTGTTCATGTTGCTCCGGATCGTGGGTCGTCACAAAGATGATTTTGTTTTCGGGATTATGGAAGCATTCTTCGTACAGCCATTTCATCTGATGGGCGATTTGACCGCGGTTCTCCCTGCGCCGGATATTCGCCAGCCGGGGGCGCGCTTTCTTTTTTTCAAGATTCGCCGTAACCCAGACAATGTCGCCGGTAAAAAGATATTCACGCCCGTTTTGCAGTTGCACATAGATAAGTTGGTGTCCGCGACTGTGTCCCGGCGCGTCGATCAGCACGACTCCCGGGGCGACCCTGCAATATTGTTCGTAATCAAGCGGCTTATAGTTCTCCAATGCCTGCGCGGGGAATTCGGCATCCCGGATCGTCGGCCCGTTGATCTGTTTTCGGGTTAAAACGGTTTTAGGCAGGATTCGATTCAAATGGGGCGATTGGGCGATCCCTCCCAGGTGATCCCAATGTTCGTGGGTGGGCACGATGAAGGCGGCCTGCAGCATGGCCTGCTGCATGATTTCATAAGCCTTTTGATCATACTCGGCGCCGTAAGGAAAACGATCAAACAGCCTTTTGCTGAAAGGAGCTTCAAGTACGCCGGTTTTATCCGCATAGATGATCTGAAAACTTGGAAAATCAATGCGATATCGGCCGCTGAAATCTCCGGCCGCTACGCCCCAGCTCGGCAAGGCTCCGCGGGCCACCGTTAAAAAGTTGATCCCTAAAGGCAGCGGTTGGTCTCCTGCCATGGCCAATTTTCGTACGAAAGTCCAATCCACCCGGAAATCCGATCTTTTAGGCCAGCCCCCGCTTAAAAACAAGAAATAGCCTGCAAAAATGATAAAACACAAAACAAGCATACCGATCATCATCAATAACCCCATTACGTTCTCCTTTTAAATACAAATTGGTTTTCTCGGCGTCTTCGCGTCTCGGCGCGAAAAAATGTCTTGATTAAGGCTTGTCGGCGACCCACTGCCCATCATCGGGCTGTGGACGCCGAGTACCGGTTCAAAAGGTGAATAACGCCGTATTCGGTTTTTCTTCCGTATAAAGCGGACTTTGGCCTTTGGCCAGACGATCGACCACCCGGTTCCAATGCTCCCAATCGGCCCGGAACCGGAGTGCGCCGGTCGGGCAAGCCATGACGCAACCGGCGCAATGAATGCAGCGCTTTTGGGTCCCGGTCAAGACCGGGCCGTCCGTCTCCATCTCCAGGCACCGAACCGGGCATTGCTTTGCGCAAGCTCCGCAAGCAATGCATAAAGCCCGGTCGATTCCCAGTTTCGGATAAATATAACGCTGCCAGAATTTTTCCCGGAAAATGAAACGGTTTTTCAAACGGGCGGATTTCGACTGATAACGCAACCGCGCCAGTACGGTTTTTGTATCGATTTGGCCGGACCCCTCCGATGCCCTCAGGTGGTCCGCCAGTTTCTCCAGAACCGGATCGAGATCTTCTCCCGGTTTCCCGGCATTTATTTTGGTCAGGATGGGTTTGATACGGGTGATGCAATGTTCGGCCTCGACTTTCAAGGCGGCCATGACGGTCCGTTTTGTTTTAATAAGAATTTTAGCCGCTTCCAGGAGCGCGTCGCCCGAACTGCCGCCGCCGAAAGTCACCACCGGAACGGCATAAGGCCCCCATTTCCCGCCCGGTTTGGGAAGGGCGCTCAAAAGCTCCTGAACCACGCAAGACAGGTGATGAACATAAACGGGCGAAAAAACGCAAAGAATGTCGTGTTCCGGTATTTCGCGTTCAAGGAATTCCTTGCGGCGCCCCTCGCGGAACACCCTCTTGGATCCGGTCCAATCAATCGTCGTGACTTGAAACCCTTTTCGATTGGCCGTTTTCTCAAACCGTGCGGCGGTTTCCCGTGTTTTTCCCGCCGGACTGAAAACCAGCGCTGCAATTTTCATTACGATTTCCTCCTTTTAAATAACGAACAACTGTTCATTTTTAAGATAAAAAAATATTGGTTTTCCGATTATTCGTTTTTAACGCCCAACAGGGAGACCATGCCGTTAAAATGATAATGCAGGAAATGATGGAGGGTCTTCCGAATATCATCCGCCCCGGTGATCCGCTGGGCGATTTCGACAATTCCCTCAATCAGGTTCCCGGCAATCAGAAACAAGGCGCCGTTCTTGACTTGGAAAAGCGCCGCCGCCGCTTTCTGGCTTGCCAAGTCTTCCTTGAAATCCTGTTCAATCATGCGGATCAATTGCATCTTATAACCCTCGAACGGCGTGCCCCCGCTTTTATCCAAAAGCAGGATCAAGTCGCGGCGATTTCTTTGAATCAGAAGAGTCAGAGCCTCCGAAGTGCGCCGGATAAATCGGTCCACGAACGCGGGGTCCCGGAAAT
>RPPU01000327.1 GCA_003819975.1 Desulfobacteraceae bacterium | reverse complement strand
GTTGGGCCACAAAAGCAAAACCCCAAATAAAAGCCGTGATCAACAATAATGAATCCGATTGAAACCGATCTTTATTCACAAAAATATACTTCCTTTTCGGATAGCCGACGAATAAAAAAAACCTGACCGAACAACAAGTCAAGTCAAACTTTAATGAACATACACGATACAAAGCTTCAACCGGATGATACGATAGAAAAAATAGTGGAAAGAGTCAAGGAAGGTGATGGAAAAAAAAGGCACGGCAACAAACCACACGCCTCCTCCCGGAGGCGACATTATCGTCCATTTTTAGCGATTATCCCGCCCAGCAGGACAATCGCTATAATCAGGATGATCTCAATCTAATCGAAACGCCGTAAGGTTTAATATCTTCGCACTATTCCTTCATGGCCGCTTCAAACGCTTCGAAAACATGTGGAATGGCGATATTTAAAAGCATACCCAATTGGACTTTTTGGCCGTCCACCAGCATACCCCATTGGTATTTCCCCAAAGGCAGGACTGCCACAAATTTAGCGTCTTCAAGCTCGATTAGATAATAACGTCCCAAGCCCGGGAATCCGGATTGTTTCAAGGTTTTTCCCAAACCATCCGTAATTTTATTAAAAAGAGCCACGGCTTTGGGTTGCGGATTATGCCCGGCTAGAGATTGGCCGTCTGCGACGGTCCAAAAATCACAGGCCAGCAAACCGTCCCCCAAATCATCCAGTACATTTTTGATACCCGCTTGGATTCTCTTAATGTTCATCCTGATCTCCTTTTTTTCCGAATGAGTTTTATTGTTACTTTCCGGTCTTGTTTGTTTATCGCTATTTTCAATATTATCATATTTTCCGGTTTTATTAAAAAGAATTTCCTCTAATTCAAGTGAAATCATTCTTTTTTCCTTGGAGGTTTCGAAATCGATGATGATTTCAACCGCGTTCCAGGAAAGAATTTCCAGGGCTGCTTCCACGTTTGTATATTTTTCCGTTTCGGCATCAAATAGTTCGCCATTATTAAAATGGAGGAAACCGGTTTGATTTTTGGCCCTGACAATCAAGGTGTAAGATTTTTTTTGCTGACTGACCAGCCGCAGAAAGGAGGGAAGAAAAACTTCCCGTAAATTTTGGTCGACTTTACTGGCCAACCCGGCCGAGATCTTGGCGATCAGGGCATTAAAATCCAATGGTTTCGGCAGGTATTGAAAAATGGCCTTATCTTCCAGAAACAGGTCCAATTCGGTCGGCTCTGTATTCGCCATGGCAATAACCGGTAAGTAAGAAAAATGCTTATTAAGGTAGACCAATAATTCAAACCCGTTGATCTCCGGAAACTCCAATTCCGTAATCACGAGGTCGATGTTTTCCATCTCCAAATTGCGAATCGCATCTTTGACATTTCTGACCGGAGTAATGGTTAATTCAGGATTCAGAAAGGGCAATTCTTGCTGCATGGACTGCAACACTTCAGTATCCTTATCGACGACTAGAATATTGGTCATTGTCTGTACAACTCGATTTGTTTGGATTTATACCAATCTTAGCCTTTTTATTGTCGTTATTCCTTTTTTACACCCAATATTAATACAAATACCATGCCAAAGCATCCTATATCATCATTCTTTCATGATGAATACAAGAATAATCTATTCATTATAGATACTTATATTATTTTGAACCCTTTTTAAGCCCTTTGCTTTATAATCGGTCTATGCGACCGGCTTTTAAACCTATATTGATTAATGACGCCTTTTCCGACCCGGGCTTGTTCATTCCCTTTTCTTATCAAAAAAGGGCTTTGCTTTTTGATCTGGGCGACATCCAGACGCTGACCGCCAAAAATCTGCTAAAAATCTCCCATATTTTTGTGACCCATACGCATGTAGACCATTTTATCGGGTTCGACACGCTGCTGCGTTTGCTTTTGGGTCGGGATCGGGAACTGCATCTTTTCGGACCGCCTGGATTTTTCAAACAAGTCGAGGGAAAACTGGCCGGATATACCTGGAACCTGGTGGAGGAATTCCAGGAACACCTCCGAATCAAGGTGACCGAAGTTTGGCCGGATAAAACCGTCCGCAAATCTTACTTATGCCGGGAACAATTCAGACCGCAAGCGGAAATGACCGCGCCTTTTGAGGGTTTTCTGCTCCGGGAACCTTCATTTTATGTAAAAGCAGTGCTCCTCGATCATCGGATTCCCTGTTTGGGTTTGGCTCTGGTGGAAGATTTTTCCATTAATATTCATAAAGACCGTTTACAGGAAATAGGTCTGCCGGTCGGCCCCTGGCTGACCCGTTTTAAGAGCGCTTTGTATGAACGCTGCGATCCCCGCAGCAATTTTGTGGTGACTTGGAAGGATACTGAAGGATCAAAGAAAGAAAAACCGTTTATTCTGGGGGAACTGGCCGACAAAATCGCCCAGTATTCGCCCGGCCAAAAAATCGCTTATATTACCGATGTCGTCTATAATCAGGAAAACCGTGACAGGATTATCGACCTGGCCGCAGAGGCGGACCACCTCTTTATTGAAGCAGCCTTTCTGGATTGCGACCGGGACGTAGCCCGCCAGAAATATCATCTCACCGCCCGCGAAGCCGGTGAACTGGCTCGTTTGGCCAAAGTCAAGCGGCTCAGCACTTTTCACTATTCGCCCCGTTATGCCCATTGCCCGGAAGCATTGGCAGCCGAAGCACGGGAGGCCTTCAAAAAGAGCTAAGCCTTTATTTCAAAAGCCGGCGATAGAAAACCAGCAAACCCCCAAAAAAACCAAACCGAAAACGATCCGGTACCAGGCAAAGGGAGCAAAGGAATGGCGCGAAATAAATGTCAATAAACCTTTAATGACCACCAACGCCACCAAAAACGAAACCATAAAGCCGATGGAGAACATGGGCAGGTCGCTAAAAGTAATGACTTCCCGCGCTCCGATCATTTTGATGACGGATGCGCCCAACATCGCCGGAATGGCCAGAAAAAAAGAAAACTCCGTGGCCGCCGTCCGCGACAGACCCAGAGCCAATCCGCCCATGATGGTGGCGCCTGATCGCGAGACCCCGGGAAAAAGAATGGCCAACACCTGGATCATCCCGATTCCCAGTGCTTTGCGCATCGGAATGTCGTCCATGCTTGCAATACTGGGATTTTTATACCGCCGCTCCACCAGCAGAATGGCGATCCCTCCCGCTACCAGCGCCATCGAAACCGGCAAAGGTTTGAAAAAATGGGCTTCGATCCAGGACTCGGTCGGGAGGCCGATGATGACCGCCGGCAAGGTCCCGATAACCAGATTTAAAAAGAGGCGCTTCGCTTCGGGCGCTTGTCGCCAATTCCAAATCAGGGAAAGTATCTTCTGTCTGTATAACCAGACAACAGCCAGGATCGCGCCGAGCTGAATGAAAATGGTAAAAGCATTCTCTTTCTTGCCGATAAAACCGAGCAAATTCTGCGCGAGAATCAGGTGGCCGGTAGAGGAAACCGGTATGAATTCCGTAACGCCTTCCACAATTCCCAATATCGCTGCTTGTAACCAAGAAAAATAATTCATTGAATTGTTCCTTTGAAAATTTCCAATCCATTTCTTAAGAAAACCTGTTTTAACACATAGATCCTATTCTCTTATTATATGGTCTTTACGATAGGTTGAGTCACGCGCCTTATGATAGCTTCCACTGATAGGGGCTTCATATTAATCAATTCATTTTCATATTCACACCTCGTAAAAGCTCTTCTATTATCGATGAGGACCAATATGAAACCGCATGCCTGTTACAGAACCGTCAATATAAGTGAGCGGCCGAAAAAGATAGTAAACAAACACTTTATCCGCCGGGAAAATCACATACGCCTGCCGATCTTTTTCCCAAACTTGAATATGCGCATTCCGGAACCACATATAACCGGCGCCATAGATCGAAAAAATAATGACAAGTAAAAAGACAAACTTTGAAATTTTCTTCATTTTAATACCCATTCTTACAAATCGATCTTTAGAATCCATTATCCCCTAAAACGAATGAATACGATATCACTTTTGAAGGACCGCGGTCTCCCGATGAAAAATCGACAACAAACCCTTCTGCCCTTGCTTCATCCTCTAATTTGAAATAACCTTCGATATCATTTACGGTCACACGCAGGGAATCCGCTTCTCGCTCAAAAGTCATATCAGGAGTAAGTATGCGGGTATAAACAAAATAACCGCCTGCTGTAATGATCAGCAAAAAAATAATCAAATTTCGCAAAAGATAAGTCCTCCTGAACGTTTTCTAACCCATTGGTAAAAGATAGCCGGACAATCAAGCACAACTTGAGCATCTTCTTGGAAGATACCAAATCCTTTTGATATGGCAATTTTCTCTGCGACTCTGCGTCTGCGCGAAAATAATCAACCCCCCGGGTTTAAGGCGTGATCTCCATTTCCATGCCAACGCCTTTTTCCTTGGCCAACTCATAAACCTTTTTGGCTGTAGCTACATCCTGGATCGCCATACCGGTTGATTTATAAATGGTAATCTCCGTGTCTTTTTCCCTGCCCTTCTTTTTGCCGATCACGATTTCATCCATCGTGGCGTAAAGCGATAAGGGTCATGGTTTTGCTCCTTTCTGGTTCGTTTTTTTTCGGGTAGCCAACCCGATCCCGGTCAGGATCAAAAAAATGCCCAAGGCATGAAACACTCTGAATCGTTCGCCCAGAAAAAACACGGCCATAATACTTCCGAAGACCGGCATGAGATGAATGAACAACCCGGCCTTGTTGGCGCCGATCAGTTCCACGCCCCGGTTAAAACAAAAATACGCCAGGATCGAAGGAAAAACCGCCACATAAGCAATGGATAAAACAGCATTGCGGTTGAACGGCATGGCTTGGATCGTGAAATGTTCCCAAAGATAAAAGGGCAGCAGAATGACGGTGCCGATAACGAATGTTACAACCAAAAAACTGAGTTGATGGATGGGGGGCCGTTTCTGGAGCAAGGCGGAATAGGCGGCGTAACAAATGACCGCGATCAAGATCATGAGATCGCCGATATTGAAAGAAAGACTCAGAAAGGTCGCGGGAACTCCCTGGGTGACGATAACGAACACACCGCTCAAGGATAAGCATATACCAAGAGCCTGGATTTTCCGGATGGTTTCCCGGAAGAACAGGAAGGTCATGATCACAATGATCACCGGGATCACGGATTGCATGAGCACGCCGTTGATCGCCGTGGTATAGCGCAGCCCCAGGTAGGCCAGAGCATTGAAGGTGGCCACCCCTAAAATGGCCAACAGAAAAATAATCTTCCAATTTTTCAGAATCAATTCACAATCTTTTTTCAGATAAGGCCAGGCAAAGGCGATAATCAGGAGGGACGCAACCAACCAGCGCCAAAAAGCCAGCCCAATGGGCGGAAGAGTGGAACGCACAAACCGGCCCAGGATAAAATTGCCGGACCAAAAAAGCGGCGCCAAAGGCAACAAAAAATAAGGGGCATCAAACAGTTTTTTTGTTGTTTTAAGCCAAGAGTGTTGCGGTCGTGATGTGTCCAAAGCCTTGTCTCTTTCCATTGTATTTTGTCTATCCTACCGTCGAAACACCTACAGTCTATCCACCTGATGTATCGATATAGGCCAACATAGTTGTGTATTTGCGGAACCCGACTTTTTCGTAAGCCCGGCCGGCCTGGGCATCCGCTGCTGTCG
>RPPU01000326.1 GCA_003819975.1 Desulfobacteraceae bacterium | reverse complement strand
CGATCATATCGAAGGCGGAGGATCATGATCGATTGTCGTTGTTTTCATTCTGACTTCTGAATTCTGGCTTCTGACTTCTGATTTTTAAGGATTTTTATGGGAATTTATCCGGCCTCTTTGGAAAAACTGATCGAGCAGTTTTCGCGCTTGCCCGGTATCGGCCAGAAATCGGCCGCCCGGGTCGCCCTGCATGTGCTCAAGAGCGACAAGGAACTGGCCCAAAGCCTGGCCCAGTCTCTGCGGGACGTGAAAGAGAAGATCCGACTCTGCTCTATTTGTTTTAATATTACGGACAACGATCCCTGCCCCATCTGTCTGGACCCGCACCGCGACTCCGGATTGATCTGCATTGTGGAAGGCCCGGGCGATCAGCTCGCCATCGAAGAATCGGGCGTGTATCACGGCCGTTACCACGTACTGCACGGCGTGCTCTCGCCCCTGGACGGCATCGGCCCCGAAGATTTGAAGATCAACGCCCTCCTGGCTCGTCTGGAGAAAGAAAAGGTCCAGGAACTGGTCTTGGCCACCAACCCGACCACCGAAGGCGAAACCACCGCATCTTTTCTGGCCAAATTATTCGCCGATAAAAACGTAAAGATCACGCGTATCGCTGTGGGCGTGCCCATGGGCGGGGTGTTGAAATACATGGACCCCTTGACCTTACGCCATTCCCTAAATAGTCGCATGCCCGTCACCTCATGATTCCTGCCGCCGCCATAAAAGAACTGTTGCGGATTCTGGGCCCGGAACGCCTGATCCGCGACCCGGCCGGGATGGCCGCCTACGGCCATGATGCCACAGAAATAGAAGCCTTGCCCGATGCCGTGGCTTTTCCGCAAAACAGCCGGGAGATCTCCGCCATTCTCAAGCTGGCCAACCAAACCCCGTTTTTCGTGATCCCACGCGGGGCCGGCACCGGCAAGACCGGCGGCGCCCTAGCCATTCAAGGCGGGTTGGTGCTCTCTCTGGAACGGCTGAACCGCATCCTGGAAATCGACGCCGACAACCTGATCGCCCGCGTGGAACCGGGCGTGATCACCGCCCATCTGCAGGAAGCAGTGGAGCGGCTCGGGCTTTTTTACCCGCCCGACCCGGCCAGCCTGAATGTCTCCACCCTGGGCGGCAATGCGGCCCATTGCGCCGGCGGTTTGCGCGCCGTGAAATACGGCGTGACCCGCGATTATATCCTGGGCCTTAAAGTGGTTTTGCCCACCGGCGAGCCGATCGACACGGGTGTGCGCACCGCCAAAGGTGTTGCCTGCTACGATCTTACCCGTTTGATCGTCGGTTCCGAAGGCACTCTGGCTATTATCACGGAAATCACCCTGCGTCTGCTGCCCAAACCGGCCGCGAAAAAAACCATGCTGGCCTATTTCCCGCAAGTCACCACGGCCGTGGCCATGGTGGCGGAAATCATCCGCCAACGCGTTATCCCGGTCACTCTGGAACTCATGGACCGGCTTTGCCTCGAATGCGTGCAGGCTGAGACCGGCCTGGCCATACCGGAAGGGGCCAAAGCCCTTTTATTGATTGAAGTAGACGGTGAAGAGGCCCTGACAACCCTGGAAACCGCCAAGATCCGCGGCCTTTGCGCTCAAGGCGGGGCTCTATTCTTTCAGGCTGCTATGGACCCCGTGGAGGCAGAGCAGATGTGGGATGCCCGGCGTAAAGTTTCCGATACCATCAGCCGCCTGGCGCCCAATAAAATGAGCGAAGATGTCGTTGTGCCCAGAAGCCGCATGGCCGAGCTTATTTCCTTCTTGGAATCCTTGGGTCGCGAGCACGGTTTGGCCATCCCCTGTTTCGGCCATGCCGGCGACGGCAATATCCACGTCAATATCATGTATGACAAGCAAAAGCCCGAGCAAACCCAAGCGGCTTTATTGATCGTGGAAGCCCTATTCCGCAAAGTGCTCGAAATGAAAGGAACCATCTCGGGCGAACACGGCATCGCCCTGACCAAAGCCCCCTACCTCGCCCTGGAACTCGCGCCCCCAGCCCTGGACCTCATGGCCCGCCTGAAAAAGTCTTTTGATCCCAACGGTATCCTGAACCCGGGTAAGATTTTTATTTAAAAAAAATGCCTTTATGTCGGGCTCTCCATAATTGAAAGTATGGACACGGTTTAATCATTACGATAAAAACTTGACGCCCCGAGAGGGATTGGTGAAAAATTAAAGCGCAGGGCTATTCTCTTTCACCGGGAAATAATTTTATAAAATATCACCCTTCAGTATATTTTTTCTTGCAACATTGTGTAGATTTCTTTAAAATCTGGGTCATTAAACAATTCATATCTTAAAAAAATTTTAGCTATAACAATATATTGATTTTACTAATGATTCATTAGATATAATCTTTGGGAGGATTCATTATGATTGGGGCACGTAGAACACCCGTAATGACTTTCTTTTTTATTTTTGGTTTTTTTCTTTTGATTTTTTGTATTATCGCTAGTTTATGTACAACATCCGGCTGGTTGGCTGAAGCTTTTGGAGGTGAAGCGGTTTTTATCTATGATCCGGAAACCGCCGAAAATCATAAAGGCAAGACTCCCGCAAATAATGATGAAAATCGAGGCTTTGATTTTGTTCAGAAATTGATGAATCATATCATTGTTCCCTTACGGACACCGGTCCAAAAAGGGAACCAGGAAAACACCATAACCCCGGATGGCATTTATGGTGATCAGACCGTGCAGGCCCTACAAGCCTTGATTGAAGGTGGTACTCATACCATCGGCAGTAAAACCGTTACATTGGTGACCGGCTTGAAGATCAACCATAAGTCGGATAAACCGAATGCCCCGAAAACATTTTTAAAATTGGTTAAAGATTACAGTGCATTAAAAGAGACCGATATTGGGAAGGTGGTCGATCGTGAAGTTCTGGTGGGACTCAGGAACACTGTGTCGCTGAATGATAATAACCCTGCCAAAGACAAGCACCCTGTAGACGATGATGATATCGGAATCTATGAGCTTTATGAGTGCGATGATTGGGATGAAGACGGTATCGGTAACTATATTGAAGTGGCAAACAGCGGGCAAGACGGAATCGCCTTTGACCCATTGATAACGGAGACAAATTCCAACGTTCTATCCCTGGTCAATACAGTCTCTAGGGGATTTTGGGGACATGGGGAATTAGTAAAAGCTGAAGCTCTTGAAATCACAACGAGTTTTGCACCCGAAAATCAGCGGTCAAACGGACTAAGATTACCGCGCCAAAGTAAAGGATATTATCAGATTCGAGGTGGAGACTTAGTTGATACGGATAACTACGCTATTTTATCGACATTGCAAAAAATTGAAGCGGTTGGTAAAAATTGGGCTGAACGACACCCTGATTTGACACCCTTAAATAAGGATGTCTTTTTAAAAGATGGGGGGAATTCCGGGTATGACCCAGGAGGATCGGGCGGCATTCGGTTTGGAATTGGAGATTTAAGCAGGGCTAAAGGAAGGGTATTTAATCCACACAACACTCATCAAAACGGATTAGATGCAGATGTTCGATATATGCGGAAAGAGAGCATAGGAGAAGGACCTTTGGATATTTCTACCGATGCGGCAAATTATGATATTGAACTGACAAAGGAATTGATGAGTCTTTTCGCAGCTTCTGGAGTCGATGTTATTTATATTTCCCCATCAGGCAATGACGGCATTCTTGAAAAAACAGAAGCGCGAAAATTGGTGACATTCAATAACGGTGCTCAAGCATTTTTGATAAAACTTGCTGGGCACGACAATCACTTTCATATACGCTTCCCCCTGACAAATCCACCAATGCCCGATATTAATCTGACATCGACTGCTAACACAATTACAGCAAACGGACAATCAACCGTTACCATCACTTCAGATGTTATAAAAGATAGGATGGGATGGCCCTTACTGGCAAGCCTTTCATTGCCGGTAACAACAACTTTAGGCAGCTTGCCGGACGGTGGAAGCGTTGTAGTAAATTCAGAAGGAAGAGTATCATTTTCTTTTCGAGCCGGAAATCAACAGGGTACAGCGATTATTCGAGTTTTTGCATTTCGGAAAGATGCGGGATTCGGTCTGCCCGAAGGATTATTGGGGCAAACTTCGATTACTCTGGTAAAGCCATAATGGAGGCATAATATGAAATCAAAAGTGATTTTTTCATTATTTTTAATTTTAGGATTCCTTTGTTGTAAACAAAGCTGTTTCGGCACGGGGTCTATTTACGATGAGACCAATAGTACAATTTTCATTGGGGGTTACCCATTGGAGAACGAACGTTTATCATGGAATCCGAGGGTGGGTAGTTTACCGCTGTTACACAAAATCTATTCAGTCAATTTTGAAAAAAGAGAACAATATAAAATTTTTGAAACCGACAATGATAAGATCATGGCTTACAATATTAATAATAACGGATTAATTGCGGTTTCAACGCATAATGCAAACGAACAAAAAGGGATAAATGAGAAACAATTATTTATTCTAGAAAAAAATGGAAAAATAATAAAAAAATTCAAAAATACGGTAAATTCAATCAATAAAGGTTTTTTTTCTTGGTCTCCGGATGGTCAAAAAATAGCATATGTAACCGGAAAGTCGATAATAGAAGGACATTTACCGTTTGAAGCCCAAGGTGTGTTTATCTACGATATAAAAAAAGATGAAACGGTAAAAATATCGGATAAAGGCGCTGACGTATATTGGTCTGAACATGACAAAAATATCTATATTCGAGATAATTTCATTCAAGAAGATCCTCAAAATATATCGGTCTACAATACAACAAATAAGCAACTCATTAAAAGCAATCGTCATGGGACAATATTTTCAGATGACGGGAAATTTTATATTGGTGCTGAGATTGATAAAACTTTCGAAGGCGACGGTAATATGCTGATATATTTTATTTATGATAATAAAACAAACGAAAAAATTTTTAAGTTTACGGGTAGCGAAGGCTATAACATCGAGGTGGCATCTGAAGTTTTTTTCTTAAAAAAGACTCATTGCTTAATGATTCGATATCCTTCATTGTATTTTATTTTTGATGTGGACAAAAAGAAGACAATAAAAAAACTCAACGCGGGGCTAATTGGTTTTAATAAAGACATGACCAAAGCAGTGGTTTATGAAGGTAAGGAAGATTTTATTAATATTATTTTTACAATGGAAGGAATAAAAATAAAATCAATTAAAATTCCATAAGAATAATTACGATAAAATAGATCATTCTTATGAAATGGATAATGATCGTGTGCAAGGCTCATGCTTTCGGAATGCACTTTTAACAAGTTTTATGAAATAATTGCAAAAACGATTTTTAACTTTAAATAATATAAAGCATATAATCCTTAGTGCAATTTCAGACAACAATAAAGCAAAGGCATGCACATGGAAGACCTTAAACTCCCCATCATCGATTTCGACCTGCCGGACCCGAAGCCGCTTTCCATGGATGAATATGCGGCCTTTTGCCTGCTATGCCTGAAATCCGATTTCAATCGTGAAGAATACGAACGCCAAAAGAAAGAATGCTGCGTGACCGTACCGTTTCGGATTGTTGATGATGAAAAGCCGTCATCGCGGTAGGATTTCACGCTTCTTGAAAGCCAAGGATGGGCTTTAACCTTTTGACAAACTTTTTTAGCAGATAGGGCAAAGGATTACCATGCGGTTACCAGTT
>RPPU01000325.1 GCA_003819975.1 Desulfobacteraceae bacterium | reverse complement strand
GGAGTTTAGAATGCTTAAAAAAAAAGAGATGAATTGGGATCCACCGGTAAAAACCGATCCGGATCAAACAGCTGAAGACGATCCGGCTAAAGAGTCTTCGGCTGATGCAAACAGGCCCCTCGAAAAAATGAGCCCGCCCGAGTTGCTTGAAAAAATCAAACAACTGAGCGAAGAATCTAAAAAAAATTATGACCTTTATCTGCGTTCCCAGGCCGAAATGGAGAATGTAAGAAAGAGAAATAAAAGGGATCGCGAAGAGTGGCTCAAATATGCCAATGAAAGCCTGATCAAGGAAATCCTGCCCATCATGGACAACCTGGAACGAGCGATCGCGCATTGTCAGAACGATGTTTCCCTGACCGCTCTTAGAGAAGGTGTGGAACTGACGCTCAAAAATCTCCAGAGCGCCTTGATTAAATCAGGTGTGGAAGAAGTCAAATCCTGTGGAGAGGATTTCGACCCTTGTTATCATGAGGCCATTGCCGAACTGGCCGATGAAAAAGCCGGCCCCGGCACGGTTCTCCAGGAATTTCAAAAGGGATATCTGTTAAACAAACGTTTGCTCAGACCGGCCAAAGTGGTCGTGTGCAAGGCAGCGCAAACGCAACCCAATCAAACCGCAAACCCCGAAGGGGTTTGTGAAAAAAGTATCGAATCCTAATCGTGATAGGTTATCAAGGAGGAAAAAATGGGAAAATTAATCGGAATTGATCTTGGCACAACCAACTCCTGCGTGGCGGTGATGGAGGGCGGCGACCCGATCGTCATTGCCAATTCAGAAGGAAGCAGAACAACCCCGTCTATCGTGGCTTTCAGCGATAAAGACGAAAGGCTGGTGGGGCAGATTGCCAAACGCCAGTCCATCACCAATGCGGACAATACCATCTTTGCCGTCAAACGCTTGATCGGCCGCAAATATAATTCAGCTGAAGTGCAAAGGGATATCGGCGTGCTGCCGTATAAAATCACCAAAGCGCCCAATGACGACGCTCAGGTTGAAATCAGAGGCAAAGCCTACAGCCCGGCTGAAATCTCGTCCATGATCCTGCAAAAAATGAAGCAAACCGCCGAGGATTACCTGGGTGAAAAAGTCACCGAAGCCGTGATCACGGTTCCGGCTTATTTTAACGACAGCCAAAGACAAGCCACCAAGGATGCCGGCCGGATTGCCGGATTGAAAGTGGAACGCATCATCAACGAACCGACCGCGGCCGCCCTGGCCTACGGCATGGATAAAAAGGGCGACAAAAAAATCGCGGTCTTCGATTTGGGCGGCGGCACCTTCGACATCTCCATTCTTGAAATCGGCGAAGGCGTATTTGAAGTCAAATCAACCAATGGCGATACCCATCTGGGCGGCGAGGATTTCGATCTGCGCCTCTTGGATTATCTGGCCGAGGAGTTTCGCAAAGACCAGGGTATCGACTTGCGCAAAGACAAAATGGCCCTGCAACGCCTGAAAGAAGCCGCGGAAAAAGCCAAAATGGAACTTTCCAGTTCTCAGGAAACCGACATCAACCTGCCTTTTATCACCGCTGATGCCACGGGCCCTAAACATCTCAACATGAAACTCTCCCGGGCCAAATTAGAAGCCCTGGTGGATGATTTGATCGGAAAAGTGGTCGGCCCTTGCCAAACCGCTCTACGCGATTCAGGCTTGAAATTAAGCGACCTTGATGAAGTGATTCTGGTCGGCGGCATGACCCGCATGCCCAAGGTGCAGCAAAAGGTTAAAGAAATCTTCAACAAGGAACCGAATAAAAGCGTGAACCCGGATGAAGTCGTGGCCGCGGGAGCCGCCATCCAGGCCGGCGTGCTTAAAGGCGAAGTCAAGGATGTGCTTCTGCTCGATGTTACTCCGCTTTCCCTGGGCATTGAAACTCTGGGCGGCGTTTTTACCAAATTGATCGAAAAGAATACCACCATCCCGACCCGCAAAAGCCAGATCTTCTCCACCGCGGCCGACAATCAACCGGCGGTCGAGATCCATGTCTTGCAGGGCGAACGGGAAATGGCGGGCAACAACAAGACTCTGGGCCGTTTCCAACTGCTCGGCATACCGCCCGCGGCGCGGGGTATTCCTCAAATTGAGGTCACGTTTGACATTGACGCCAACGGCATCGTCAATGTTTCGGCCAAGGATATGGGCACCGGCAAGGAACAATCAATTAAAATCACCGCCTCCAGCGGTCTAAAAGAAGATGAAATCAAAAATCTGGTCAAAGACGCGGAATTACACGCTGAAGAGGACCGTAAAAAACGCGAACTCGTGGATGCCCGCAACACCGCCGATTCCTTGATCTATTCCACGGAAAAATCCATGAAAGAATTGGGCGATAAATTGGACGCTTCCACCAAAGCCGATATCGATCGGTCCGTTGCCAGCCTCCGGAAAGCCATGGAAACGGACAACGCGGCTGAGATCAAAAAGTTGTCCGATGAATTGACCCAAGCCTCCCATAAAGTGGCCGAAGCCATGTATGCCCAAGCCGCCGGCAAAACTCAAGGCGGCGCTCCGGGCGATCCGGGCGCCGAATCATCCGCAAAAAGCGCGCCCAAGGACGACAATGTCGTAGACGCCGATTTTGAGGAAGTGAAAAAATGAGACTGCCATTTGACTCCGACAAAAGGGCGGCCCTGGCTGCAAAAGGGAGGGCCGCCCTTTTGCTTGTTTTAATCCTGTTGTTTTTTGCCTGCCAAACGAAAACAGTGACCACCCAACCGCCGGTCGTTTCCATGCCGGGCGAAAGTCCCGATGTTGTTTTTGCACGGGCTGAAAACGAATTCAAGGCCCAAAACTACCCGGCCGCGTTTCAGAGTTATAACGCTTATCTCCTTAAAATACCGACCGGCGAAAAATCCCGTCTGGCCCTGTACCAAATGGCCAAGATCAAGACCGTGCTTTTTGAATATAAGGAAGCGTTAATCTACTGGACCCGTCTTTTAAATGAATATGCCGGGCATCCCGATACCACGCTGGTGCGCTATGAGGTCATTGAAAACTATTATCGCACCGCCCATTATGAAGCCGCTTCGGCTGCCGGTCAGGAATGGGTCCGCTATTATCCGGATCATGCTCTGCGGGCCGAAGTCTGTTTTTTAATCGGCAAGTCTTTCCGGGCGCTGGGCGATGAAGCCAAAGCGTTTCAATGGTGGTTGAAATCTTCTGAATTAATCGCCAAAGGCCGCGGCGATATCACCCGCCAGAAAGAAGTGGATGAAGGAATCCAGGGCCTGATCCAAGGCGCGAACCTGGACCTGTTGCAAAGCCTGGAAAAGGCAGGCGCCGGAAGCAAATACGCTCCGCTGATCTATCACCGATTGGCCAATGCGTACTTGCAGGCCAACAAAATCGAAGAAGCCCGCACAGCCGCCATGGATTTAATCCGGTCCACGACCGATCAAAACTGGATCCTCTCCGGACGCCAGATCCTGGAAATGACGGCCGAAAAACCTGCGATTGAAAGGAACCGTATCGGTTGTTTATTGCCGCTGAGCGGACCTTTTGCCGTATACGGCCAGGAAGTGTTGAACGGAATTCAATTGGCGCTCCAGGAACAAAAAAATAATCCCGAGCTCCCCGCCATTGAACTGGTGATCCGTGACAGCGGCAGCGAATCGGACCTTTCGGTTCTCGAACTGGAAGACATGGTCCGCAAGGAGAAGGTCATGGCGGTGATCGGTCCGCTGGCAAGCAAATATTCCGTGGCTGCCGCCCGCAAGGCCCAGGAGCTGGGCGTTCCCATCATCACGCTGACCCAGAAAGAAGGGATCACCCATGAAGGCGACATGGTATTTCAAAACTCCATGACGCCTTCCAAAGAAATCAAGGCGCTCCTGGATAAAGCCGTGCATGAAATGTCCATTACCCGCTTTGGGATTCTTTACCCCGACAATGCCTATGGCCGTTCCCTGATGAATCTTTTCTGGGATCGGGCCGAAGAAATGGGCGCCAAGATAACGGCCATCGAATCCTATCAGCCCAATGAAACGGATTTTGCGGTGGAAATCCGCAAGATGACCGGACTCTACTATCCCAGGCCCGAATCCGTCAAACAACTTATGAAAACCATGAAGCATAAGCTGCCCAAGAGCGTTAAAAAGAACGACGGCAAGAAAAAACCGGGTCAGAGTTCCAAGGAAGAAGAAGAACCGTTTATTGATTTTGAAGCGGTCTTTATCCCGGATAATTACAGACAAGCCGCGCTAATCGCTCCGCAATTCCCTTTTCACAATATATTCGGCATACACCTTTTTGGAACCAGCCTGTGGCAGTCGGAGGAATTGATCGAAATGGCCGGTGAATACATGCAAGGCGCGGTCTTTCCTTCCAGTTTCTTCATAAGCAGCGAATCCGGTCCGGTGAGGGAATTCGCCAAGCGCTTCCAGGAAAATTTTGAAACCAAACCCGGTCTATTGGCCGCCACGGGCTATGACACCATTCGCTTTATTCAAAACATGATGAAGGAAACGCCGATCCAAACCAGGAGGGATTTTCAAAAGGCATTATTGACTTATGACGGTTATTACGGCCTGACCGGCCGGATCGCCTTCGACCCACAACGCGAAGCAACGCGTGCTCCGTTGTTGCTGACGATTAAAGGCAAATATTTTAATGTAATCCCCTAAATGTTTTTTCGATCCTGAAAATCCAGGATCGAAAAAACATGCATTCCGGCCAAGGCGCCGGAATAAATCCATATAATTGTGAGCAATTTGATTCATTCATTTTCTTCTTATCGACAATCTTCTGTCGATATTTTGGAGTAAGAAGCCTAACGCGATCAGCCCTGAATCTAAGAGAACAGATCAACAAACGTTGTCGCTATCGTAGTTAATTCGATTTTTTCATCTCAGACGAGAATTCGGTTACGCTAACAAGAGCGACAATGAATTAGAAATCATCGATAATCTTTTACCGATTTGCTAAGCTTCCGCTTCTGCGTTTTTTTCCTCTTCTTTTTTTGCTTTCCGTTTACCGACCCACCTTGCCGATAGAATTCCGATTTCATATAAAATAATCAGCGGAACCGCCATTAGGGTCTGGCTGACGGGGTCCACGGTCGGAGTGATAATGGCGGCTACAACAAAAGCCAGAACGATGAAATATTTCCGTTTCTTTTTCAAAAAATCGGCCGTAACCACCCCGATCTTTGCCAGAAAAGTGATGACGATCGGCAGCTCGAAACTGATTCCGAAAGCCAGGAGCAGATTAATGGTCAGAGAAAAATATTCGCTCATTTTGGGTAGAACCTGCAGTTTGGCGTTTGAATAACTCATCAGGAATTTAAAAGCGGCCGGAAAAACCAATCGATAACCGAAAAAAGCCCCACCCATAAAAAGAAGAGAGGAAATCAATACAAACGGGATCACCCATTTTTTTTCGTTCTTATAAAGACCGGGAGCGATGAATTTCCAAAATTGATAAAAGATGAACGGCAAAGCCAACAGAATACCCCCGAAAAAACCGATTTTCATGTAAGTCATGAACGGTTCCGTCAAACTGGTTGCGATCAGAGTGCTGCCGGCCGGTAAAGCTTTCAGCAAGGGTTCCGCCAGGTAATCCAGGTAAATCGTTTCGGAAAAATAGTAACAAACACCGAAACCAATGGCTACGGCATAACAGCAACGAATGAGTCGTTTGCGCAATTCATCCAGGTGGCTCATGAAAGAAATTT
>RPPU01000324.1 GCA_003819975.1 Desulfobacteraceae bacterium | reverse complement strand
ACTCGTAATTTTGCACCAAAGTCTCACTTTTGATGAAAATCTGCACCGATTGTTCCACGGCCAGACGCTTGGCATTATCCAAAGCCCGGTCGCGCGCGATTTGCGTAAAATTTTTGTAAATCGTCGCCTTGCCGGTGGCCCGGACCTTATTGTCGGCCCAACAAGGTTCAAAGGTCAAAAGGAACGCCAATCCGAACCAAATAAGCTTATTCTTTTTCATTAGTTTTCCCTTTTTCTTTCACTTCAATAAATACACGACTTTCGCCTGCGCCAATAAGGCGCTTTGTTCGTCATGCGCCAAGAGCGCCGCCGCGTCTTCCTCTGAAAGACGCACATCCGTCTCCTGATCAATGTCGGTCGGCGTCAAAACCAAAGGGCAGGCACTGCCCCATTGCGCCAGCATGGCTTTGGCTTTGTTGAGATCGGTAGTAAAAGCCCCGCACCCTCTCTCAATCAGAACCGTACCGGCAATGCGCGCGGGACCGAAAACAAGCTCGTTTTTTGCATTCAGCACTCGGTTAGCCAACGCCGGCTTGAAACCGAACTTGCGCACATCGATAATCAACCCGTCATACACCATGCCGGTACCGGGACAAGACGCCGGCGCAAAGGAGGCATGCGGCTGAATCTCGGTCATGGCTTTGGCCGTAAAGCGGGCTTTCGCCGGTTGTTCCGCCCAAAGCATTTTATTTTGAATGAGCGGCATGAACATCTCATAAATGCCGCCCGGACCGCGTAAAGGAACCCGCATACAGACCTCGGCATAACCTTTGTCCGCATGAAAAACCTCGCCGCATTTGACCGCTCCTTTCAGATATCCTTCCACGGAAGTGCGAATTTCGTCCGACTCCAACATCCCTTTTTTGATCGTGGTCTTACCCTGGAGTTGCAAGCCTTGCAAAGTTTCGAGCAATGCGCGCTGAGCCGCCAACTGGGCCACCCGCAGGGCTTTGACCTGAGTCTGGCCTTGTTCCGACAACCCCGTCACCTGAATATATCCCTTTTCAAAAACGCCTTTGGGATCGGTTATGTTTTCCGGAACTTCTTGAGCACATGCCGGATGAATCATGGTCAATAAAAACGCTCCCAAAACGATGATGCTTTTAATGCTCATATTGGCCTCCCTCGTTTACCGTTCACACATCGCCCATTTGTTTGTTATCGATAAAAAAATTGTTTCCATTGTATTGTCCACTCTTATCAACGCCCGAAAACCTGGATTCCGACTAAAAACATGCCGGAATGACGTAGGGTTGCGTTTGTATTCGGTAATACCGACTATCCCATGGGTCTCGTCTTCCGGGTAGGGTCCCGAACGATGCACTGGGTCTATCGTTCCGATCAAGGCTCCGATATCTTCTTCAAGATCACGCGGGCATTTTCTCGAAACTTTCCCTCCGGGAAAACCCGCAAGTACTCTTCCAAATCCGTCCTGGCCTCCTCCATTTGCTTCAGATCGTAATACGCCAGACCCCTGTGATAAAGGGCCTGTTCAAAAAAGGGCGTATCGCTGAAATTTTTGATAATCTCGTTAAAATCCTCCAGCGCGGTCCGGGGTTCACCCTTGAATCGCAAAAAAATAGTACCCCGCCAAAAACGGGCTTCCGATTTAAGCTCCCGCTTCTCCGCGATCAAAAAGGCCAGAAAAGACAGTTTTTGCGCTTTATCATGTTCTGCTTTATCGATCAGATATGCTGAAAAATTCAAATCCCACCTGGCAATAATGTCATTCAATTCCTTTTTCCCGCTGATTTCAACCGGAATATTCATATCGCAAAGTTGCCGCATCTCATTTAAAATCACGCTTAACGACGGATGAGCCTCGATCGATTCCGGCTGCAGAGGAGTCATGCCATGTCCGGCCTGGCTCATTTGCATTTTGGCGACATCCACCTGCTGGCCGTTCGCATCCAACCGGACCGTTCCCTCCTCGGTAAAAAGCACTCCGGCCGCGGGGGTCACGTGCAGAATAAACTCCGTGCCCCGGATGCCGGCCGTGACAAATTTAGTTTTAACCTGAAAGGATTGCCCCAGAAGCTTATGGATGGCGCTGCGCAACGTTCCTTTAATGCAATGAATAAATGAGCGATCCGTGTTTAAAGGAGGCCCCAGGGTAATCTCGCTGTGGGGCCCGATTAAAAAACGAGAGCCGTCGCTCTCGATTTCCGCTTTGCCGGCTATTGTTTTAATTTTGTCCTCTTCGAAAACTTTTTGCCCCATGACCATCGGACCGTCATTTAAGTAGACTTCTCCTTCGAACGCCGCAATCGTTCCGAACAAATTGCGGGACACGGTCGTTGGCGTTTGATCGGCCGGTACACCCCTGGAAATAAAAAAAATTGCGACAGCCGCCACCCAAATGATCTTCGGCTTCATAGTCTCCACTCCTCATTCTTGGACCCAAAATACGATTTTAGCCTGGGATAAAACCTGAAAAGCCTTTTCGCTTGCCATTAAAAACCCGGCCTGCTCCGGGCTCACCTTCACATCCGTTTGCCGATCCAATTCTTGAACGAAAAGCACCAAAGGATTACGGCTCCCCCGCTGCAGCAGTAAATTCCGCGCCGCCGGTAAATCCGCGCTGTAAGCGCCGCAACCATAGGCAATCAAAAATTCGGAATCGATCCGCAATGGGTCGAACACCAAGGTATCTTGGGAAGTCAAGATCCGGTTCAACAATGCCGGCTGAAACGGCAATGCCCGCACGTCAAAAATCACTCCGTCAGGGATTGAATCGGGTAAAGCAATTGCGGGTGTGGGTTCGGCCGCGTAAACCAGGTGATATTCGGGAACGATCCGGTTCTGCTTTAGCCATGGCAAAATATAATCATAGAGACCTTGCGGGCCATACAGGTTTAAACGCAAGCAAACCTCAGCCTGGCCTCTTTCTTCATCATAGACACTGCCGCACGTCACGGATCCTTTTAAAAATCCTTCAACATCTGCCGCCGGAGACCCCCCGCCGATCTCTTTGGAACCGTAAATTCTGATTTTTTGCAAGACCCTCAGCAATTCCCGTTGAGCCATGACTTCAGCCGCCCGCCAGGCTTGAAAACGACTCTGTTTACCTTCTGATTTCCCCTTGACCTCAACATAACCCTTTTTAAAAATTTCCGGAAAAGGAGCCGGATCCCGGGCTTGGATTGAACCGGTTAAGGTTGACAAAAACAAAAGGATAAACATGCCGCCATTTCTAAAATTCATGCGCACGACCCTTAATGCGATATAGATAAGCGTTGAATGACCCGGAATTTCTTAAGCGGCCCTTTTATTAAGGGTCTCATAATAGTATTCTCTGTTTTTATTATGACACGTAGATGCTTGGCTTCCACACATCGACAACTTTTTGTCGATAAAAAAAATTTTCAAACCCGGTCACTTTTGTATCAACTTATTCCGGCAATCCTGTCCGCTTTCGCTGAAGGGCTAGGGCGTGACAAGACAGCGGGACAGGTCCGCCTTTGTTATCCTTCGGCGGGATAAACCGGAATTCATGTTTTATCGATCCTATGTTTTTCAGGGTCGGTAAAACATCAATGTAGCAAAATTTATTCCAATATTAGGCATTTCACCGGTTTATCACTGAAAATAAAAAAGGGCTGCACTTTAGGGGTGCAGCCCTTTAATTAACTATTTGATACAATAAGCTTATTTTATTCAATTTAAAATCCGCCTTTAGCGGATTTTATCATGAAGATACCCCGCTGTTTTGCGGGTGTAGATTCATTTCGCTTTTTTGGCTACTTCTATACCCAAATCAAAAGCCTTCAGATTCGAATCCAGAAAAGCTTTTTTGGTGTTGCCGGAAATAATCCCTTTCATGACCTCTGCCGTGACCGGAATCGTGCCGGAACCGATGAGAGCGCCCAACATGACCATATTAAGCGACAAAGGATTGCCGGCTTTTGCGGCCAATTCATTGCCGTTAAAGGCAATGACTTTATCCACCTTACTCTTAATCTTGGCCAATGCTTCATCCACCGGCGGATAAACGCCCTGGCCGACCGAAACCGTATAGGGCGGTTGCGGTTGCACATTGGTAATCACCAAGGTGCCTTTATGGCATTTGCCTAAAATGCGCAAGGTTTCCAACGGTTCAAAGCTGACCAGCACATCAGCCTCACCGGCTGAAACGATCGGGCTGGTGACTTCGCCCATTAGAACCGCCGATTCCACCACGCCGCCTCTCTGGGCCATGCCGTGAATTTCGCTGACCACCGCCGGGATGCCCATGGACAGGGCTGCCTGACCCAAGAGGTTCGACGCCAGGAGATTTCCCTGACCGCCGACCGCCACGAAGATACATCTTTTTGTTTCCATATACGCCTCCATTAGGCTTCTTATTTCAAAATATCGACAAAAAGTTATCGATAAATGAAAAGTGAATAATAAATTGACTTGCCATCGTACAGACTTATTCCGGCGATCTCGCTGGAACTCCTGTTCCGGCTTGCCGGAATTCATGTTTTTTCGATCCTAAGCTTTTCAGGATCGAAAAAACATTTAGTCTTTCATCGGCGCAATGGCATGTTCAGGGCAAACCTGGGCACATACCGTACAGCCGATACAGAGATTCTGATTGATCATGACGCGCTCCCCTTCCAAATACATGGCCGGACAGGCCAATTTGTTCAGGCAATCGCGATGGTTTTTGCATTTTTCCTGGTTAATGACAAAAGGTTTGGCTTTGCGGCCCTTACCGACCGACTTTGCAAACAGCGGGCAAAGCTCTTGGGAAATAACCACCGAGATACCGTCATATTCCATGCTGGCTTGCAACGATTCCATGGTTTTTTTGATGTTAAACGGTTTGACTATATGGATATCCTTGACCCCGCAACCCTTAACAACTTCTTCAATGGATAATTGCGGCAGATTCAAGCCCATGGCGGCGGTATCCACGCTCGGATGAGGCTGATGTCCGGTCATGGCCGTGGTGCCGTTATCCAGAATAACCAGGGTGAATTTATGATTGTTATGCACCGCATTGATCAAACCGGTGATGCCCGAATGGAAAAAGGTGGAGTCGCCGATAAAGCTGACTACTTTTTGATCGGTCGCCTGCGCAAAACCGCAGGAAGAACTGACTCCGCCACCCATGCAGATCACGAAATCGGCCGCGGAAAGGGGCGGCAACACCCCCAGGGTGTAACAACCGATATCGCTCGGATAAATAGTATCATTACCGTAGACCTGTTTGACCGCATAAAAACTGGCCCGGTGCGGGCAACCCGGACAAAGAGAAGGCGGGCGATTCGGCAAGGGCGGCAGATCGGAAACCGTCACCGCTACCGGCGCCTTATAAGGCACGCCGAAATACTCGGCCACGGCTTTGCGCACCATGCCGGGATCGTATTCATACAAACGGCTGAACGCGGCAACCCCTTTACCCTTGATGGGTACGGCGATTCCGTTCTCCTGAGCCAATGCTTTCAACTCCATTTCATTGATCGGCTCGAGTTCTTCGGCAATTAAAACTTTTTCCACCTGACGCAAAAATTTGAGACCCAGTTTTTTCGGTAAAGGATGGGACAAGCCCAATATCAAGATACTGACTTTGTCGCCGATCTTGAGGTCTTTGACCGCGTCGTAAACATAATCGAAAGTGACGCCGTTGGCCACAATACCCCATTTGCCGTTACCGACGATCCGGTTGAACGGCGATTGATCCGACTGCTCCAGGGCGCGGCCCTGT
>RPPU01000323.1 GCA_003819975.1 Desulfobacteraceae bacterium | reverse complement strand
CAATCCCGATTTATTGCCCAGCGATAAACTAAACCGGATTCTGGCTTCCCTGGCACGCCGGAAGAACATTAAAGGCAATGAATATGATTTACCTCCGGGTTGCGAGGCTTTACGGGTCCAAATTGCGCGGCGGGCGGTAACGGCCGGCTGTAATTTGACACCCAATGATATCGTGATCACTTCGGGCTGCATTGAAGCCATTAATCTCTGCCTGAACGCGGTCTGCAAATATGGCGACACCGTGGCTATTGAGTCGCCCATTTATTTCGGGATTTTGCAGATCATGGAAGCCATGGGCTTGCAAGCACTGGAAATACCGACCCATCCGAGGGACGGCATCAGCCTGGAAGCCTTGAGCTTTGCCTTGGAGCATAATCCGGTCAAGGCTTGCTTGGCGATTTCCAATTTTAATAATCCCCTGGGCAGTTGTATTCCGGACGGTCATAAAAGGGAACTGGTCGGTCTTTTGGCGAAACGGGACATCCCTTTGATCGAGAACGACATTTCCGGCGAACTTTATTTTTCTGAAGAGCGTCCCACCGTGGCCAAGGCCTATGATCGCAAAGGCCTGGTTATGCTTTGTTCTTCTTTTTCAAAGGATATATCGCCGGGCTATCGGGTAGGTTGGATTGTGCCGGGGCGTTTCCAGGCCGCGGTGGGATGGCTGAAGTTCACTTCCAGTGCTTCCACGGCGTTATTGCCTGAGCTCGCTATTGCCGAATATCTCCAAAGCGGGGGCTACGATCATCTGCTGCGGCATAACCGCCGGGTCTATGCCCACAATGTGGCGCGCATGTCGCAAGCCGTGATGCATGATTTTCCCGAAGGTACGCGCGTGACTCGTCCGGCCGGTGGGTTTGTATTCTGGTGTCAGCTTCCGGAAAACGTGGATTCTTTACAGCTTTATAAATCGGCCTTGAAAGCCGGCATTACCCTGGCGCCGGGAGCCATTTTTTCGGCCAAACATCAGTACCGTAATTTTATCCGGTTGAATGCGGCCTGCTGGTCGGATGAGATCGAACACGCCATCGCCCGTTTGGGAAAATTGATTGCGGAGTTGGCGGGGAAGTAGAATAAGCGTTTGGAACACGCTGCCGTCATTCCAGTGTAGGGGCGACCGGCGGGTCGCCCCTACGGGTCAGTGAGGGTCCAACATTTTCGACAGCAACTGGCTCAGCTCGACCAGGTCGATCGGTTTGGTGAGATAGCCGGCGATCAGTTTTTTGGTCTCGGGCTTGATCCCGTTGGCGCCCATTTCACTGTAACCGGAGATCAGGACGATTTTAGCTTTTGGAAATTGGCCGATGATGGTCTCGGCGCAGTCGATACCGTCCATTTCCGGCATGTTGCGGTCCATCAACACCACATCGGGCAGCCAGGTTTTGTATTTAGCGATGGCATCCGTGCCGGAAGATACGGAATCGGCCTGGTACCCCAGAAATTCAAGCAATTCTTCCAGGGGTTTTAAAATCTGGGTTTCGTCATCCACCACCAGCACTTTCTCTCCTTTACCCTGAACCGTGGTTTCGGTAAACCCTTCAGGGACCGTGATATCTTCCAAAGAGCTCAAGGGCATACGAATTTTAAAAGCCGTGCCTTTGCCGACTTCCGAGTAAACATGGATGTCGCCGCCATGGTCATGCACGATGCCGTAGCTGGTGGAAAGACCCAAGCCGGTTCCTTTGCCGACTTCTTTGGTCGTAAAAAAGGGGTCAAAGCATTTCGCGACCGTCTCTTTATCCATACCGTGCCCGGTGTCGGTGACGATGATTTCCACTTTTTCGCGTTTTTGATGGGCTTTGATGTGCAGCACCCCGCCGTCCGGCATGGCGTCCCGGGCGTTCACGCAAAGGTTCATAATTACCTGGCCGATATCCGCGTGGTTGCCGATGATCGGCAGATATTCCGGGAGATCGGCGCGGATATCGATCTTGTTGTCGAAGGATTTCCGGGCCAGATCGTAAACATCCATGATCACCTGAGTGATGTTCACAATGGAAAAATCTTTTGCTCCTTGCTTGCGTGAGAACTGCATCAAGCCGTCCACCAGCCGAGCGCCTCTTTTGACCCCATTGGCGATCATATCGGTTATTTCCATTAGGGGTAAGTTGTCCTGAAAGCGAACTTTGATCAGCTGATTTTGCAGGGAGACTCCGGCCAGGATATTTCGGAAATTGTGCGCTACACCGCTGGCAATCGTGCCGATGGATTCCATTTTCTGGGCGTGTTGCAATTGGGCTTGAAGTTTCCGGGTTTGGGTAATATCCCTCAGGATCATAAGCATTCCGGCCGGTTGGCCGGCATGGTCGTAAAATCGCGATGCGCTCAGGCTGACATCCAACAGGCGGTTATCTTTGGTCAAGCGTTTGGTTTCAAAGCCGTGACAGGGCGTGCCGTTGATGATCAGTGACGTGATGCGGTTCAGCGAAGAATCTTTTTCCGATTCGGGGACAAAGGGGACCGGCTTGCCGATGACTTCTTCCAATTTCCAACCGAAGATGTCCGTGAAAGAAGGGCTGACATAGTTGACCTTGCCGTTCAAGTCGTAGACGATAATGGCGTCGGCTGAGGAATGGATCAGGGAGCGGTATACTTCCTCAGCTCGTTTGGATTCATCATAAAGCAGCCGATATTTTTCCTCGCTCTCTTTGAGGGCGCTTTCCGTTTTTTTCCGGTCGGTGATGTCGGTAAACACGGATAGTGTTCCGGCGTATTGACCGTTTTCGTACCGGGGTTTACCGCTGATAATGACCGAAAGCCGCCGGCCGTCTTTACACAATAATTGCGTTTCATAACGGTCGGCCCCGCCCCGTTGACGGCGTTTATCGGCCGCCTGAATAATCGGATGTTGATCGGTCGGGACGGTCTCGGTCCAATGCGTGCCCAGCATCTCTTCAGGTGAAAAATCCTGCATGGCGGCGGCGGCCGGATTAACGAAAATCAAATAGCCTTGCGCATCCTGCATCACAATGCCTTCAGCCATGGTTTGGACGATCTCTTCATTAAATTCCTTCAAGCGGCGCAGTTCTTCTTCCGCTTTTTTGCGCGCGGTGATATCGCGGTAAATGGTATAGACCGCCACTTGGTCGGAACTTATTTTGATGGGTGTGGATAGAATGGAAACATGGATCGGCGTGCCGTCTTTGCGCCGGCGAACGGATTCGAAAGCGACCAATTCGCCTTTTAAAGTCCTTTGGGTGAATGAAACCGCTTCTTTATATAGATGGGTGGGTGCGATCAAGCGGTCGAAGGAGGCGTTCAAAAAGTCATCCGGGGTAAAGCCGAAAATGCGGGTGAATTCGCCGTTCATGCGGATGATTTGTCCGTTACTTCCGAATAAAACAATGGCTTCGGGGGCATTTTCGAACAAATACTCCAGATAGGTTTTCTCGATTTGGAGGCTTTTCTCTATTTTTTTGCGTTCTTCCAATTCCTGTTGCATGGCCGCGTATAGTCGGGCGTTGTCCAGGGCAATGGTCGCGAGATTGGCGAATTGATTGAGAATGGCAAGCTCGTCGGAGTCGATCTCGCGGTTTTTCCTAAAACTTAACGCAATGACGCCGATGACCTTGGAACCGGATTTCAGGGGAATGCCGATGACGCAGTGGATATCGTCGAAACGACGATCGGCTATGCGGCCGGTCCAGGCATTATAGTCCGGAACCATCAACGGGTTGCCGGTCTTCCAGACTTTGCCGCCCAAACCTTGACCGCGTTTTATGCGATACCCGATATTCTTCTTATGAATTCCCAGGCCGACCAAGAGATCCATTTCTTTGCCGGTGGGACTGAGCAAATAAATATAACCGTCCTGAGTCCCCACGATTGTACCGGCATGTTTTACAATCGTTTTCAGAAGGTCGGAAAGCTTCATGCGGCGCATCAATCCGATGGTTGTTTGATGCAGGGCGTTTAAATAGGTATTTTGGCGGCGCAGGGCCTTCTCGTCTTGTTTGCGTCCGCCTTCTGCTTTTTTAAGCATTGCGATCTGTTGATTAAGGTTTTTAATCTCCTTTAAAAGTTGTTCTTTAGTCCTTAGCTTAGCCGCCATTCTTTTGCCTCATAAATTGTAAAAAGGCATTTTAAAGATGTTTTAAATAAAGGTCAATAGTCCAAGGGTAATTATTTGTTATTTAAGATGCTGAAATTATTTAATTTTTAGATTGGTTGCTTTATTTAAAATAAAAAGGTATTTTTTGAATGAAAAATCTTTACAGAGGCTTTTTGGCTATATTATAGTTACAATATAATCATTATGGGCTTACTATTGGTAACATACTGATTAGTAAGGAGAAAGATATAAAAAAGTTGTTTTCAAGGCGATTGTTTGAATTATACCGGTATCAGTCTTATATTGGCTGAAAAAGGCTTAATATCGGAAAGAGATCAAAATCGTATCTATAAAATTTAGAGGAGAGCCATGTCAAAAAGGATCGGGTTTTATGTTTGCCACTGTGGGATCAATATCGCCGGAAAAGTCCGGGTCCAAGAAGTGGCTGATTTTATCCGCACGCTTCCCAATGTCGTGGTTTCACGCGATTATAAGTTCATGTGTTCAGACCCGGGTCAGGATATGATTTATAAGGATATTTTAAGCCTGGGGTTAAACCGGGTTGTTGTGGCTTCCTGCAGCCCCAGACTACATGAAAAAACTTTTCAGGGTGTTTGCGAACGGGCCGGTCTGAACCGTTTTTATTTCCAGATGGCCTCGGTGCGCGAACAAGTCTCATGGGTGACGGAAAACGAAGATGAGGCAACCCGCAAAGCCAAAACCCTGGCAGCCGCGGCGGTCAATCGCGTGAATTTTCATCAAAGTTTGTCCACCCGGGAAGTGCCTGTGCATCCGGATGTATTGGTGGTGGGCGGTGGGATCACCGGCATGCAAGCGGCCCTGGACATTGCCGACAGCGATCATAAAGTCTACCTGGTCGAGCGCCAACCCACCATCGGCGGTCACATGCTGCAATTCGACAAAACTTTTCCAACCCTGGATTGCGCGGCCTGCATTGGCACGCCTAAGATGGTTTCGGTCGGCCAAAGCCCCAAGATCGAACTTTTGTCCTATAGTGAAGTTACGAATGTTTCCGGTTATATCGGTAATTTTAAAGTCAAAGTCAGACGCAAAGCCCGGTATGTCAAGGAAGACATCTGCACCGGATGCGGCGAATGCGCCAATGTTTGCCCTATTTCACGTCCGAGTGAATGGGATGAAAATCTTTCCAAACGCAAAGCCATTTACCGCTCTTTTCCCCAGGCCGTGCCCATCACCTTTGTGATCGACAAGCGCGGTACGGCTCCCTGCAAAGCGACCTGCCCGGCGCACGTGAGCATTCAGGGCTATGTGGCCCTTATCAATCAGGGCAAATATAAGGAGGCGCTCAAGTTGTTTAAAGAGGCGCACCCTTTCCCGGCAGCCTGCGGCCGGGTCTGCCATCACCCTTGTGAAGGGGTCTGCACGCGCGGCGACGCTGACGAGCCGCTTGCCATTCAATATTTGCATCGTTTTCTTTCGGATTTTGATTTTGCACAGGAAAAACCATATGTTCCTGCAGTTAAAGCCAAATTGGATGAAAAAGTGGCCATCATCGGCGCAGGCCCGGCCGGTCTGGCCGCGGCTTATTTCCTGGCGCGCGAGGGTTACGGAGTCACTGTTTTTGAAAAACTGCGGGTCAAAGGCGGCATGATGGCCGTGGGTAT
>RPPU01000322.1 GCA_003819975.1 Desulfobacteraceae bacterium | reverse complement strand
AGGGGTGAAACGCGGCCCTGACGATACGATCATTCTTCGGGTGTCGGATGACGGAATCGGATTTCCGATAAACTTGGATTTTCGTCGATCCGAAAGTCTAGGTCTTCAGATCGCGAACCTGCTCGTCGGCCAGCTTGAAGGGACGATTGAACTCGACAATGAAAACGGAGCGGCGTTTACCATAACGTTCCGCGAGCTAAAATATGCGCCCCGGACTTAATAGCCGCAAATCATCAGGACGATTGCGTCCTCACGGCCAATCATTCTGAACCAGAACAGGACGGTCAGGCGGACGATCTTCATCGGGGAGCGATTCCCTGCGGCTGCATGAGCCGGCCGGCCGGACTTGACAATGGGAATTCATTAACCGTAGTCTTAGCGATGAGGAAACCGCTGTTCGGGAATGAGGGGAAAAGGAGAAGAGGGGGATTCGCTTCGCCGGAGGGGTGATGATGAATTCTCTCGTTTGCTCGATCTTAATAGGGGGGCTACTCGTTCAACCAGTCCAGCCGCCCGCCGGGGGATTCCAGGCCGCCGATACGAAACCCGCCGAGCTCAGCCGGATACTGAGCCTCTGCGCCGAGTACTGTGACAAGCTCAACGGCGCCGTCTTGAATTTCATCTGCCGCGAACGGATTGACGAGACCGTCGCCACTCCGCTGAAATCAAATACGGCCGTGATGTCGTCGAGCGGCGGCGGGACCTATTCTGTCCGCAATGGTCCGGTCCGCTTCGGCGGCGACTCGCGTCTCAAGCTCGTCTATGACTATCAGCTCATCCGCGACCGGGACGGGCATCTGACCGAAACACGAACCCTCCTCGAGGAAAACGGAAAAGCGACGGCGGTCGCCGACGCGCCGCTGAAGACCCGGATTTTCGAACATAAAAATGTCGTCCTGGGTCCGATCGGTCTTCTTGGACGCAGCCAACAGGCCGACTTCAAGTTTGAGATGGTGAAGGAAACAACGTACAAGAAGACCCCCGTATTTCTCATCAAAGCCGTCCCCAGACCGGGAAACACGGCCAACCGCCTCTTTGGGACGATCTGGGTTCGGAAAAGCGATGCCTCCATCTTGAAAATTGAGTGGGAACAGGCGTCTTTAGGGAACTACGAAAAAGTCCTAGAACTGGCCAAAGTTCTCGGGGCGGAGCCCCGGATTTCATTCGTTTCGGAATATGATTATGAGAAAAACGGGCTTCGTTTCCCCAGCCGCTATACGATCAGGGAAACGTACCGCAACCGCCGGATGCGCAGTTCCGGAAGACGGTCGGAAACCGAGGTCACATACGACGAATACAAATTTTTCACCGTGGAGACCGGCGTGATCTATACAGGCGGAAGACCAGATGAAAACAGCTGACCTAGCCATCGGAGGATGGCTGCCGGCCATCCTCCTTTTCTGGAGCGCGTCCACCGGCTCCCAGCAAATCCCCCGGCACGACGCCTCGGCCGCGCTGAAGCTCGTCTCAGTCCGGGTAGTGGACGAGGCCGGCCGGCCGGTCGCCGGTATGAGGAAGGAAGACTTCACCCTGACCGATAACGGCGTCGCCCAGACGATCACCGCCTTCGAGGTTCATGCCCTTTCCCTTACCGGGATGACCCTGTTGCGGCCGGATCTTGCAGACGCCGGTCGGACGGCCCCGTCCGCCGCCCCGGCTTTGAACCGGAAAATCTTCATCTTTCTCGATCTCCAAGGCGAGGATGAACGCGGAGCGGCGGCGGCAAAAACGACGGCCCTTCATTTCCTCGACACCAAAGCCGGTCCGGGAGACGAGGTCGGCGTCATCGGGTTTTCCCCGATGCGCGGCTTCTTCATCCAGGAATACCTGACCTCCGACTTCGATAAAATCCGCAAAGCGTTGAAACAGGTCAGGGAGCTGCAACCGAGCGGAGGGGAATCGGTCCTCCTCGGCCCCGATGACGACGACCCGGGGAGCGGGCAATGGGCGGTCAACGCGTCTGTCTTCGTTCCGGGAACGAGCCTCTTTCAGCGGAGGGATTTCGTCCCCCGGATGTCCGACCTAGCCCGGGTCCTTCAATATCTCCCCGGCAACAAGAGTTTCTTCTTTTTCAGCGGCCGTCGCCTCGGCGGAGCCGCCGCTGCGCTCGGCAAGGAATTCGCGAACGCGGGAACGCCGATCTATGTCGTCAATACGGCCAGCTGGATCGCCAAATCCAAGCATCTCACACCGCGGGAGGAAGCCTTCCTTCAGAATTCTTCGCTTAAAACGCTGGCAGAAACGTCCGGCGGACGCTATTTCGCGAAAATCGAGGACACTGACGGCATCGCGGCCGATGTCCAGGCCCTGACCGGCAACTTCTATGTTCTGGGCTATGCCGTCAATGAGGACTGGACGGGGGCATATCACCGGCTGAAGGTCGAAGTATCCAAACCCGGACTCCGTGTCATGGCCCAGGACGGATATTTCGGCGCCCGCCCCTTTTCCCAGCGGGATGAATTCGAGAGGGAGCTTCACGTCTACGATCTCCTGTTCGGCGATCATCCAGCAACCGAGCTGCTTCCCCTCATCGTAGATTTCTATGCGGTCCGCCAGGGTCCGGCCTGGGAAACGGCTTTTCTGACGAAGTTCCCGGTTGATCCGAAGGCCGGGCTCCCGCCGGCCAAAATCGAATGGTTCGCCCATCTGACGGAAGAAAACAATCCGCCCGGACAAGGCTGGAAGTGGAAGACAGACCTGGCCCCTTCCAACGGCCGGACGGTCACCGCCGTATCGCGCGCGACACTTCCTCCCGGGAGTTATGAATACCGGACGGCTGTTCGGGATACGACGACCGGTCAGGCGGCCGTCGGACGAATCAAATTCAGGATTCCGGAGAAGGCCGGGGATTATCCGTTTCTTTCGACGCCTCTGCTCCTTGAACCGGGCCCGGAGCCGAAGATCCTGAATCTCCCGACGAAACTCCAGAAAAAAAAGAGCTTGGGATCATCCGGGAGTCTGCTGGATTTATATCCCCACATTCCCCGGGAGTATGCGCTCATCGTCCGGGACCTTGAAACCGGCCGGCGCCGGATTCGGGCCGTCGTCCCGATCGAAACGGGGCCGATCGATGCCCAGCATCCCCCGGAAAACCGGATTTCCGTGCTCCTGCGGCCGGCGGGTGAAGGTGAAGCGATCTTCCCGGAATTCCGGATTCTCGAGGTCAAGCCCGGAGAGCCGGGCCATGAGTTCATGATCCTCGAAATTTCGCTTCCCGAGGTCGAGCCGGGCTCTTATGAGCTTGAAATCGAGCTCGAGAGGGCAGATACCGGGGTCAAATCAGCCACATCAAAGACACTCATTGTCAAATAACGGCGTTTGACAATCATGGCCTAAAAAAATATACTAGGGCGCGTTTCCGACGTTTTTACCCCATATGGCTAGGTAGTCCAATCTCCCTCCTCTGTGAATTTCGGTTTCTCCCTTATTTTCGTGGATTTTTGAGGACAGATGCGGACAAATTCAGACACATATCGGCAATATTGAGGCAAACTCGTTATTCGGTATATCTAGACGCCCTCGTCACTTTCGTTCACATGGATTCCATCTGCATTATCACTCATGAATGGATTTTTTTATTATTCTTTTGTCTACGATTTTATCTAAATTTAAAAATCCATTTTCTATAATTTAATAACCACAAATTTATGTTCTGGATCTGTTAGTAATAAATATAATAGTGTCTCTTCCTTTTGAAGTATTTTCATGCTCGCAACTGTATAAATATCATCCGGTTCTTTAGTCCCGTATTCAAGTTTTCTTAAATATTTACCGCTCATATTAAAAAGATATATAACGATTTTACCTTTCCATGAACCCGCCGCATATATCGTATTTTCAAACACGGTAAAACATTGATATCGAAAAATGTACTTAATTTTCTTATATTCGGTATCTTTGGACAAATCATATTCAAGATCAAATTCGCTATTTTTATTCCCCTCACTATCATAAATTCTATATTTCTGACCTCTGTCTTGAAGTAAGTGCACTTCGCCCGATATTTTATTCATAGTAAATGTTTGACTATAAATAGGCATTGCATAAGTATCCGGGAATGGATCGCGTATTTTTCTTTCTAATACTCCCATTAAATCATAAATCTCAAATAATGTAATATCCGATTTATCTTTATATCTCAATATAGTTAACGGGTTGCCTATGAATAATTTATCGCTAATAATAGCCATATCAAACACGGTGGTGGCTAACTTGATTTGTCTTTTGTAATTCCCTTCGAGTGTGAATACTTGTATTCGTCCATTCCCATTATCTGAGACATAGATTTCGTCTTTATACACTATTATTTTATATGGTTTATTAAATTCGCCGGGGCCTTGCCCGGCTCTACCGAACGAATATTTATAATTCCCTTCATGATTAAAAACATAGATTTTGCATTCAGATTGATCACAATAAAATATTTGGTTCAAATATATATCAAATGACGATCCAGAATATAATGCAATCGATTCTTTTTCTAATTGTTCTTCTGTTGGGAACGTCTTCACGATTTGCCCAAATAAAGCACTTGCATTAATAAATATATTTACAGCAACAAATAGACTATTTAGATTTTTCATATTAATCCTCAATATATTTTCTAAGACTTTTAAATACCCCCGATAAAAACGATTGGCGATTATAAACGATTTTACACTTCAAGAATTAAAAACTTTAGCTCTGGAGTTCTTAACAGCAAGTATAAATACTTCTTTTCTTTAATAATTAACTTTAAACTTGATACACTGTATATAGCCTTTTCTTCGCTCATTCTGCAAACATAATTATATATATGTTCTCCTTTCATATTAAATACGGCGACTACGATTTTCCCCATCCATGCAACTGGCGCATATATCAAATCGTCTATACAATAAAAACAAATGTATGTATAGGAATATTTCAATTTTGAATATTCCTTATCCTTCCGGGGATCATACCTTAATACAATCGAATTAATTCGCTTACCCTCATGATCATATGTTCTAAATTCAAGGCCGTGATTCTGTAGGCAATAGAATCCGTTTTCGTATGACTGCATCGAAACATCGTTTTCAATGATCATATTTGTTTCATAAGAAAATGGATCTATTATTTTATTTCTAAGGTTTCCGTTCATATCATATATTTCAATATTTGATCTATCTTTAAAATCGATTTCTTTAAGTAGTTTCATAGGATTGCTAATTATGATATTCCCTCTCGTAATAACCATGTTAAAAAATGAGCTAACAAGTTTTATTTGGCGTAAATATTGACCCTGAAGAGACCACGTTTGGATCCTTGCGTTAAAATTGTCTGTGATTACTAATTCGTTATTGAAAATATCGATATTTAATGGATTATTAAATTCGCCCGGACCTTGTCCTCTTCGCCCAAATGATTTTATATAACGGCCATCGAGATCAAATACGAGAATTCGATTTTCATCTTGATCACAAAAATATATTGAAGACTTGTCCGAAACAAAACGAGCCCCACCGTTTAGGAACGCTCCATAATTATCGACATCCTTTTCCTTTGGAAAATAATCAATTACTCTTGCGGCTTTCTCTGGAACTTGGCAGAAAGCAATACCCCCGCACACGATTAGATAAACAAGACTAATAAATCGCCTTTTCATATTACTCTCTCAAAAATATAAGGCGATTATAAACGATTTTGCACCAAATGACAGACGTTTTGGGCTAACAATTTGAAGATAATCTCCTTGCGATGATTATACCGGAACTCCATCTCCTTCAAGTAGAGGGGGAATTTTTCTGGT
>RPPU01000321.1 GCA_003819975.1 Desulfobacteraceae bacterium | reverse complement strand
TTGACCCTCTTGACCGTTCGGCTTTGCAGAGGATCATTGGACTTATTGTATTGGGCCTTAAAGGCTGACAACGATATTACCATAAAATATCGCTTTATTGATCGTCAAGGGAAAAGAATCGCGATCCATCAGCCTTGCGGAAAGGCCCTTTTTTCTATTGAAACCGGGCGATATGGGCGGCAAATTCCGGGTCATGCAGTAACTTCTGGGCAAAATGCAAATACTTGGAGACAATGGATCGGATCGCTAATTGCAGGGCAAAGGGTCGAACCGGTTTTTCGATCAGATGATTCACATTTGAAGCGATACACATATTCACGATATCATCACTGGCTTTGCCGGTAATGATGACCGTATCCGCATGAACAGTTGGAAATTTTTCTTCAAGCGCATCCAAAAATTGAAACCCGCTGGTTTTTCCCAAAAAAACATCCACCACAAAAATGGCAACTCCGTAGTGACGGCTTTGACAAAAAGCGACCGCCTCTTCCGGATCGGAAAAAGAAAGCACCTGACCCCAGGTATAAAACCGTTTTATCATCTCAGCAAGCCCTTGGCCGACAATCGGGTCATCATCGACAATAATAACATCCAAGCCCTCAACCATAATCTGCTCCCTTTCTTTGCCTAAAAAGCGATAAATGTTTTATTGATCCTGAAAATCCAGGATCAAAAAACATGAATTCCGGCCGACCGGAACGGACGTTCCAGTGTACCGGAACAGACGTTCCAGTGAAAATCGCCGGAATAAGTCCGTATGATGGCAAGTCGGTTCATTATCCGCTTTTCACTTATCGATAACCCGGAATTTCTGAAAGTTCACTTTAACAACGACGGACCTTGAGAATCGACTCTTAAATATTGAAAAGGCTTATTTTTAGAAATCCCCATGTCGATATGGTTGAGCTAAGCGCCTAAGATAGGTTGTTTCCATTTTTATTAGATTATATGATTTTACCGAATTTTAGTCAATAGAAGCAATTCCAAAACTACTTTTATAACCGCCCCTCTCAAGATATTGATCGTACTGCCGCAACCGATACCATCCATAGATATGCAATCTTTTATTATGAATTCAATGAATTTTGCCGATGATTAATAGGCAGTTTGTTCAAAAACATCGACATGGAGATTTCTAAAAATATGCCTTTTTGAATTTTACGATTCGATTCTCAAGGACCGTTGCTGATAAAGTGTATTTTTAGAAATCCCGGGTTGTCGATAAAGGAAAGGGTGCATAATTGACCTGTTACCATTGTACGGATTTATTCCGGCGCTCTCGCTGGAACTCCTGTTCCGGCACACTGGAACTTCTGTTCCGGTACACTGGAACGTCCGTTCCGGTCGGCCGGAATTCATGTTTTTTTGATCCTATCGAAAAAACATTTAGGCATTTATTGACACAAACCGCCCTATATTGTATAATATCACTTTAAATCCTGAGGGATTGAAAAACTTTGGACCAAATCACCCCCATATCAATCGATCAAAACACTTTTCTGCGTCATCACTATGCTTTGCCGGCTTTGCCGGCTATTGTAACCCGTGTCCAAGCGGCTATTCATTCCAATGATGTGGATACCAAGGAACTGGTGCGATTGATCAGCGCCGACCCCTCTTTGGTGGCTCAAATTCTGAAAATCATCAATTCCGCCTATTATGGCATCCCGCGCGAAATCAGCGACCTGCGTTTTGCCATTGCTTATCTGGGTCTGAACGAAATTTATCGTTTGGTGCTTTCGTTAACGGTTCTTAATACCCTTTCCATCAAGGAAAACGACGAGCTTTCCAAATTCTGGTTTCATTCTTATTTTACGGCGCTTTGCACCAAGCATCTGGCTAAAAAATTCGAACCGCTTTTACCCATGGAGGAATTATGGCCGGCCGCGATTTTGCACGACATCGGCAAGCTGATTTATCTGAAATTCTTTGTCAATCATTACCGGGCGTTGAACAAATACGCGCTTGAGCAGGGTTGCCTTTTTTCAGAGGCAGAAAGCCGGTTTGATTTGCCGGCCAGCAGTTTCCTGGGAACGCTCCTGTGCGATCACTGGAGATTGCCCTCCAAAGTAAAGAAAGCCTGCGAATCCCATTCGCTTAAGGACTTACGGGAAGTGACCGCGGGAGGCGAAAACAGCGGATTCACCCGCATCATTTGCCTGGGGAATCTGATGGCGGTCTTGGCCACCGACACCCTCAACCAAGACAAAAAACACGAAATCGCCGAAGCGACCAAAAAATCTTTAAACTATACGGAAGAACAATTTTTAACGCTTATGGGCGAAGTCTATCAAATCAAGCTCGAAGTGGAAAGCTGCAAAATGTTTTGACCCGGAATTCATTCAGCCGACTCCTCTTTAAATCGCTCAAGCTGCTTTTCATAAAAATCTCTTTTACCCGTTGCCATTGCTAAGGCCTCTTTGGCCGCTTGAATCGCCTCGTTTTTAAAGCCGTTGGCATAATAAGCCTCGGCCAGAGTATCTAAGAATTCCGCGTTTTTCTCTATGGTCACGGCTTTCTTGACCAAATCCAACGCCCTCTGGGGGTTCCGCATCTCCGGGTCGGTTGTTTTCAATAATAGCCAAGCCAGATCATTCAAAGCTTTGGGTTCATCCGGATCCAGCTTAAGTATTTTCTCGTAAAATTTTATGGCCCCTGAATAAGTAGTATTTAAATCGGAAATGGTTGCAATTTGACCGAACAATCGCATCTTTTGCGCGGCCGGGCTTAAATATAACAAACCGGTTAAGCCGGCTATAACGGCAAAATAAACACCCAGGCGAAATCCGATGAATCGGTTATACTTTTTGATCAGTCCCCGGTCATGCCGGGTTTTTTCCAGATAATCGACCCTCTGCTTGATGCTGAAATGGTGCCAACTGGGAAGGTCCCGGATCTTGCCGCTGAGCAGGGCGATCTTTTCCAAAGAACGGATCGTGTGTTCGGGCGTTCCCATGATCTCAACGGAATAAAGGTCGGCCTGACGTTCGAAATGACGCATGAAATACCCTAAAACATACCGAAAGAAAAAAAGCAGCGTCAATAAAACAGGCAGAGAAATCATTAAAAACAAGAAAGGTCCGAAAGCGGAAAGATGCGCCCCGATAAAGCTCAACCAACTGCCGGGCAGCGCCAATAGCAAACCGGGATGTATTTCAACGCCTCCAAAAGGGACGAGAAAAGCAAACATAACAACGAAATAGAGCAACAGATGATAATAACGGGCATGACCCATTTCATGAGCCAGCACCGCTTTCAACTCGTCTATCGAAAGAGCCTCCATCAAACCATCGGTCACCAGCAGGTAACGATAGCGGGGGATCAGGCCCATAATGCCGGCCGTGAGCAGGCGGCCCTCGAAAAGCGGCCAGCGCAAGAGCCCGCGATATTTAAAATCTTTTGATTGCAGAAATTGTTCTAATTCCGAAATTTTTTCGTTGGCGGCAAACGGCTTGCAGCCCCACCAGAAAGGCACATAGCGCGGTAAAAAGAAAAGGAGCAAAAAAAGCATGAAGCCGCTCATGGAAATGATTTGCCCCCAGGTCCCGTTAAAAAACCGTACCGCTCCGGACCAAGGTAAAAATTGCAATAAATCGCCTAAAAGAACCAAACCGGCCCAGGGGATGAAGATCGGTACGGTTAATCTGAGATGGGAGAACATGAAATTTCGTCTGTTGACCCGAGTCTGAAAAATGAATTGATAGGCCGGTTGACTGAAAAACCAGAGGGTTCCCAGGTATGAAAGAAAAAGGGCCATAGCCGCGATTCCCGGTAAAATAATAAAATGCTCGGCTCCCGGGATCTGCTGCAACCAATAAGCCAAATCCAAGGCGTACAAATCCAGGGCATACAGCAAAATCGCCAGAACCGAACACTGCAGCATCAGGCTTTGATAAAGACCGGCCGCGGAACCCTCCCCTTTTGCTACGGTCTGCAGGCGGCGATGCAATCTTTTAAAAATAAAACGACAATAAAAAGCGAATATCAAGCCGTTGACACAAATAGCGGCCAAACTGAAACCGAGGGTATCTCCTTTAGAAGCAACGGATTGGCTGACATGAAAAAGAAAAATCGCCACGATAAATAAGATGATATTGGTGAACATAATGAACCCTTGCTATTTTTGGCAGTGCGGACAAAGATGGGTGCTGCGTTGTCCGACTAAAACACGTTCGATTGTAGTTTGACAACGCGGACAAGGAGCGTCGGTGCGTCGAAAAACCTGCAGAGCCTGCTGATTGCGTCCGCGTCTTTTTTTAACGGACGAAAAATTCGTATCGCTGTTTCCCAAAGTGGTCCCGAGATTGCGCAGACCTTGCCGGAGAACCTTTTGAATGGCCTGATGCAGAACGCTGATTTGCCGATCGGTTAGCGAAGAGGAACAACGCCGGGGATGCAGTTTGGCTTCCCATAAAGCTTCATCCACATAAATGTTACCCAAACCGGCTATGGCGGTTTGATCCAATAAAAGCGGTTTGAGTTGCCGCTTGCGGACCGTCAGGATGTTTTTCAAAACCGCAAAAGTAAATTCTTTCGCCAAGGGTTCCGGTCCCAATGAGCTCAGGACCGTTTTGAGATCCGCCGTTAAATAGCAACGCCCGAACTTCCGCGTGTCATGAAAGCGCAACTGCTCTCCTGTCCCCAGGCTGAGGATCAAATGCTCATGTTTGGAACGTTCGGTTCCGGCCGGGACCAGGTGCAGATGGCCGGTCATGCGCAGATGAATTAGGAGGTGGTCTCCGTCGTTCAGATCGAATACAATAAACTTGCCCCGGCGGCTGATTCTTGTAATGCTTTGTCCCCGGATTCGTCGGCTGAAAATTTTTGCGGTTGGATTCGCAAGGGTCTTAGGCCAAAAAACGCGGGCGCCGGTTATGGTTTGACCGACCAGAAGCGATCGGTTCAAATCGTCGACAATGGTTTGAACTTCGGGTAATTCAGGCATGCGCTGTTGTTCTTAATTGGACGCTTTGACATAATCCAGCTTTGCTTCACCCGGAGGCAGGGCCGGATCGGCCTTCAGAATAATGGTTAAGCCGTAGCGTTCTTCCAGGTCCGCCAGTTCTCTCCTCTTTCGGTTTTGAAGATATAGGGCGACCTCGGTCGGCAGGACTCCGTTCACTTGAACCGGTTTTTCCTTGACAATTCCCTGCCAGATCCGTCGCATAAAAGCCACGGTCGCCGCCTCCACCGACATGACCATGCCGCGACCGTGACAGTATTGGCAGGTTTGATAACTGCTCGACTCGATCGAAGGCCGCACCCGCTGCCGGGACATCTCCAAAAGCCCGAACTTGGAGATATGGGAAGTGTCGATTTTGGCCCGATCCTTTTTAAATTCATCGCGCAGAACTTTCTCGACCTCCCGTATGTGGTTGCGGTCTTTCATGTCGATAAAGTCGATCACGATCAGACCCCCCAGGTCCCGCAACCGCAGCTGGCGGGCGATCTCATTCACGGCTTCCAGGTTGGTCTGATAGACCATGCTCTCCGCGTCTTTGCCGGTCAGTCCCCGGCCGGAATTGACGTCAATGGCGGTCAAGGCTTCGGTGGTGTCCAGGACAATCGATCCGCCCGACGGCAACGCAACCTTGTTGCTGTAGATGCTTTCGATCTGCTTTTCAATGCCGTAATAATCGAAAATCGGCCGATTCTCTTTGTAAAGATGCACTTTGTTCTCGTCTCGCGGCGAAACGATCTGCATGTATTCCCGGATCTTCCCGAAAATATCTTTGTCGTCCACCAAAATTTCGGCGACGTCGCTCGAGTAAT
>RPPU01000320.1 GCA_003819975.1 Desulfobacteraceae bacterium | reverse complement strand
TCAATAAATTTTACAATACCTTAAAAAGCAATGGTATTGCTTGCACTAAAAATAATCTTTATGATTATTTATCTTTTCTCACCGACGCATTTCTGTTTTACCAGAGCCCCATTCATGCCCGCTCGGAACGCGCCAAACAAGTCAATCCGCGCAAGATTTACACGATTGACAACAGTCTCATTCAAGCTATGACGACTCCCGATACCAAAGACCAAGGCGCCAGGTTGGAAAATCTCGTTTATATGCACTTGCGCCGTCGGGGAATACATCCGGAATATTATATTACCGAACAGGGAGCAGAAATCGATTTTGTTTACTTTGATTCTTCGGGAGATGAGAAGTTGCGGCTGATTCAAGTCTGTTGGGATTTAAGCGCGCCTAAAACCCGTCAAAGAGAACTGCAAAGCTTACGCAAAGCCATGGATGAATTGAACCTTAAAAGCGGCACAATTATATCCTGGATGGATGAAGAATCGCCCCAAGACGGAATAGAAATCATACCGGCCTGGAAATGGTTGTTAAAAGAAATCATATAAAGCGGGATTAAAAATGTTAATCGACAGTCATGCCCATCTGGATATGCGGGATTATGATCAGGACCGGGAGGAAGTGATCGCAAGGGCCTTGCAAGGCGGCTTGAGCCATATTATCAGTATCGGAATCGATTTCGATAGTTCGGTCGCGGCCCTGAAACTCGCCAAAAAACACGCGCGGATCTTCAGCACCGTCGGTTTTCATCCCCATGATGCCAAGCACGCCAACCCCGGCAAACTTCAGGAATTGTCGCGCCTGTCGGCTGAACCCAAAGTGGTGGCCTGGGGTGAAATCGGCCTGGATTTTTTTCACCGCCATTCCGAGCCTCAGACTCAACTGGAGATCTTTGAGCGCCAACTGGACTTGGCCCTGGATTGCGATAAACCCGTCATCATTCACAGCCGCGACGCCCATGAAGAAGTGTTCGCCGTTATTAAGAAGCACAAAAAACCGAACCTGCGGGGCGTGATCCACTGCTTTTCAGGCGATTATACCATGGCCATGCGGTTCATCGACCTCGGCTTTTACATCTCGTTTCCGGGCGTGGTAACCTTTCCCAAAGCGACTCAGGCCCGGGACGCGGCCGCCCGGCTCCCTTTGGAAAAGCTGTTGGTTGAAACCGACGCCCCTTTCCTGGCCCCCATTCCCTTCCGCGGCAAGCGCAACGAACCGCTTTATGTGACCCATACGGCTCAAAAGATCGCGGAACTGCGTGGAATTTCTTATGAAGATTTTTGCCGGCAAACCGCGGAAAATACCAAAAGCATCTTCAATTTGCCCGAGAAAGAATCGGTGTGACTCGCATGCTTTGTCTTTACGATGCCCACTTCATTTCCAGCTTCTTTTGACGCAGGGCGCAGTCCCTCAAGTAAAGATTGATTAAATTTTGGTAAGGCATATCGAGTTCTTCGGCAAGGGTTCTGAAATATTCAACAGTCATTTTATCAAGCCGGATCGTAATCGGTTGTTTGAGCTGCTTGATGTAAGGATTTTTGCGCCCGTCCATCTTGCTGAAATCGTAATGTTTTCTCATATATAAACTGTACTTCTCAAACGTGGGAATGTCAAGAACCGAGAATTGTCTGAAATCCGAAACAAGGCCCCGCAGGGCTGATTGGTATTCGCCCCGTGATCGTTGGACGAATAAAAATAAAAATCATCTGTGGTCATCCTGGCCATCTGTGGTTGAAAGGGATTTAAAATAAAGTCCGCGGCCATCTGCGGATGTCCGCGGTAAAAAATATTCACACTTGTTTTTTCACGGAAATGTCTTTATAAAACATTTCATTAAAAAATCGATGTTGAACCGGAATGTCTTATGCCCTTTAAAACCATCACCCCCAAATTTCCCCTGATCCTAGCCTCGGCCTCGCCGCGGCGTAAGAGCTTACTGGAGCAAATCCGCATTCCTTTTCAAGTGATCGTGAGTGAAATGAAGGAGAACCATTCAGCGGGTGGGCCCGCTGAAAATGCCCGTGCCCTGGCTTTGCAAAAAGCTCAAAAAGTGGCCGCCTTGAGCCCCGGCTATTGGACCCTGGGCGCCGATACCATTGTCGTGCTGGGCGAAAACATACTCGGCAAACCCCAAGACCCGGAAGCAGTGCGTTCCATGTTGCGCCGGTTAAGCGGCCGGGAACACGAGGTCATTACCGGTTTTGCTTTACTGTCCCCGGACGGCCGGCCCGTTCATCAGGAAGCGGTTGTTACCCAAGTCCGTTTTAAAAATTTGAGTCAAGCTGAAATCGAAACTTATCTGGCTACCAACGAACCGTTCGGCAAAGCCGGCAGCTATGCCATCCAGGGCATCGGCGTTTTTCTGGTCGAATCGATCACGGGCTCCTATACCAACGTGGTCGGCCTGCCCCTCTGCGCCCTGACCCGCGCCCTGGTGACATGCGGCGCCTTATCTATCTTTCCCTTACGATAAATTTTGCCCCAAAGCAAAATTTATTGCAATTTTTTTTTCCTTATGGCAAAATTTATACATGCTTTTAAAACGCTACAATGAAGACACTATCCGCAAAGATCTTGAAGAAAAAATGGTCTTTATTTCCGGTCCTCGCCAAGTCGGAAAAACAACCTTGGCCCAATCTTTTTTAACAAAAGAAACGGACCGTTATTACAATTGGGATCAGCGTAAAGATCGCAAGGCGATTCTGGCTGCCCAATGGGCGGCCGGCAACGCTACCATAGCCCTTGATGAAATCCATAAATACCGGACGTGGAAAAACTGGATCAAAGGGGAATACGATTCCCACAAAAATCATCTCCGCTTTCTGATCACCGGCAGCGCCCGAATGGATATTTATCGTAAAGGAGGCGATTCTCTTCAGGGCAGATACCACAGCCACCGTTTGCACGGGTTTTCGCTCGGGGAACTATCCCAAAAAATAAAGCTTCCAGTCCCGTTTGAACCGTTGGAATTTCCGGAAAAGACCGATCCCGATCTCCTGGCTTCCCTGTTCCATTACGGCCCTTTTCCGGAGCCTTTTCTGAAGCAGGACGAACGCGCCCTCAGACGCTGGCGCAAGGAAAGATTGGATCGCTTTTTTAAGGAAGATGTTCGCGAATTGGAAAACATCCGCGACCTCTCCTCAATGGAATTACTTACCGACATGCTGGACGACCGGATCGGCGCGCCGCTTTCCTTGCAGTCGCTGCGCGAGGATTTGGAAGTCAGCCATAAAGCCGTAACCCATTGGATGGATATCTTGGAACGTCTCTATTTTTGTTTCCGGATTGCACCCTTCAGCCATCACCCGGTACGGTCGTTAAAAAAAATGCCCAAAGTCTATTTATGGGACTGGTCGTCCGTTCCCGATGAAGGCGCCCGTTTTGAAAACCTGGTGGCCGGTCATCTCCTAAAATTGAAACATGCTCTGGAAGATCAGGAAGGCTATCAAGCCGATCTTTGGTATCTGCGGGATGTAAGCAAAAGAGAAGTGGATTTTTTTATCACCCTAGAGGGGAAACCCTGGTTTGCCGTGGAATGCAAAATGGGCGGCAAGGCTTCGAATGCTTCTTTAATCTATTTCGGGGAAAGATTGAAAATTCCCTTTCTTTATCAACTGACCTTTGAAGGAAAAGAGGACATCCTGAGCAACCATATCCGAGTGATGCCGGCAGTCAAATTCCTGGCAGCCCTGCCGTGATTTTAAGCTATTGGGAAAACCTTCCGGTTGTCGGTATCTTTGATATTGCCCATGCCATCCAGGGTATCGGCGTTTTTCTGGTCGAATCGATCACGGGCTCCTATACCAACGTGGTCGGCCTGCCCCTTTGCGCCCTGACCCGCGCCCTGGTGACATGCGGCGCCTTAAATATCTTTCCCTTACGATAAATTTTGCCCCAAAGCAAAATTTATTTCTATTTTTTCAGGCCTTTCTCCACATATTCCATAAGCTGGGAACTCTGCAACGGTTTAGCGATAACAAAGTCGGCTCCGAGCTTGAGCAGCCCTGTCAGTTCTTTTATTCCGATCACCGCCGACATGATGATGATGGGGAGATTTTTAAAATGATTGTCATTTCGAATCGTTTTGATAAGTTCTTTGCCGTCCATTTCCGGCATAACCACATCTGTAATCAATAAATCGATTTTATTGTAAGCGCCTATCGACTCATAAGCATGCCTTCCATTGGGACTGGCAAAACCGTATGGCCCATTTTCTCGATGATCAAGGCTGCCTGTTTTTGGGTGATGCCGTCATCGTCCGCTATAAGAATTCTCGACATGTAAGTTTCCCCCTTTGGCCGTTCGCCCAATGAAATTTCTTTTAATCTGATTTGCCGATAACTAATTTATTCATGAATAGGATAGCAGGTTGTCAGGAAGAAAAAAACCGCCCGGTTTCCGGTACTGAACCTTACTAAAACCGTCGAAGTTTGGGTGCCTGATAATGACCCGGTTTTTCAAAAAAGCCCATTTCCAACCTATCAATTTCTTTATTTAATCTGGCACTTTTTTTGCACCATCTATCAGTGACTTAAAGTCTATCCCGTATTTTAATGACCTTTTTCGGCGTCGGGCATACCCGTAACGATTTGAATCGTATGCCTAATTTTAATTATTTATAAAAACCATTTATCCCGGACAGCTGGATAGGATTGATCCGGAATAATGAAAAGAGTCAAAACGCATGCTACCCCCGACTGAAAAACCGAAATCGCAACTGCCGCTCTCTTCCGACCGGCTGTCTACTTTTGAAAAAACAGGCCTCCGGGTCAAAGCTCCGGCTAAAAATTTATACGCTTTTATACGCGCCCAATGGTTTTCGCCGGCAGTTCGATTCGATAAAAACGATTCAAACGGATCAACCCTGGTTGCTAAAATAAGCAGCTTGCGTAACAACCTGCAGGAACTCCTTAAAAAAATCGAACCTAAATTCGTCCGGCTGGGGCAGAAAATGCAGACCGTCTATGCCGATTCCAAGGGTTTAGGGCAACTGACCGTCAATGCCGCTCAAACCATTGAAGGCGGGTCGGAAGACAGCCTCCTGGCTCGTATCGGCAATCTCGCCCGGCACTCTTTGGAAGATCTGCGCCATTCTCAAAAAGAAATCGACCAGAGCCTGGAAAAAGTCGACCGGGGGGTCGAGCACTTGGCCGGCCTGTACCGTATGTGCTCGGCCATTGACAAGACCGCCATGGTCTTGCATGTGGTGGGGCTGAATATCGCGGTGGAAAGTTGCGCCTCGCTGGAATCCCGGACCATGTTCCGGGTTTTTGTGGAGGAAATCAAAAAGCTTTCCCAAAAAATGAACATCATTTCCCAAAGCATCCGCAACGATTCCTCCCGGACCCTAAACAGTCAACTGCTCGCTCACCAGAACATCATGAAAGGCTTGGCGCAATTACAGGCCCTCACTGCAGCTGCTGAAAAAACCGTAGCCGAAGCAGTGGAGCGGATCAACCAACTCATGACCTTGTCCTTCAAAGGGCTGGAAAAAGCCGGGGAGATTTCCCGGGAAATCTCCCGTCAGGTCGGAGAGATCGTGGTATCGATTCAATTTCACGATATCACCCGCCAGCAAATAGAGCACATTGCCGATGCCTTGAAAGACGCCGAAACTTTACTGCATGACTCCGGCGCTTTAAACGCTGCCAAAGCCGGGCGTTCCCAAATCATGAGCAAGGCCTATTCCATATTGCTCCTCCAACTGGAACAATTAAAACTGGTCATCGCCGAAATCGACAATGCCCATCAAAAAGCGGAAACCGCTTTTGAAAAAATCGGGATCGAG
>RPPU01000319.1 GCA_003819975.1 Desulfobacteraceae bacterium | reverse complement strand
GTCGTATTGTGTCAACTCTTTTCCTTCCCTGTGCCTTGCGGTTAATTGTCAAAATACAGTTTACGGTTTTTAAAATAACGCGTTTCGAAATCGGCGGGATAAAGAAGAAAATTCAGCAACGGGGTCATGTTTTTAATCCAGTCGTTGATATCGCCGATCCACATGCGCGGAATATAAACCAGGTCGCCGTCTTTCAGTTTGATGTTTTGGGCCATGTCCGCTTTCCTTAAAATGGCGTTCACATCCGCCATCATCACCAGGGGCTCTTTGCCGACTTCATAGCCGCGGACGATCAAGGTGTTTTGTTCTTTGGCCAGGGAGGTCAAACTGTCCGCCAAAGCAATGGCCGCCAGAAGATCGCGGGCGTCTTTAAGAGAGTAGATCCCGGGCTTGTTGACTTCCCCCATGACATACACCCGTTCGCCGTACACCGACAATTCGGGAACATTGACCACATCACCCGCGTTGATGATGACGTTTTGATTTTCATCGCCTTTTTCAATGATATCGTAAAGATTGATCAGATACGTCTTGCCGGCGCGGTTCAGTTTAACATTTTTGATATCCGCGTTGATGGTGTACCCGCCGCTGAGCGCAACCAAGTCCATCAAAGTGGTTTTGCCCTGCAGATTGATCCGCCCGCTGGCGGTTTTGCCGAAAGCGGAAGCCCGCAGGTTGGAAAGTTCGCCCACAATCATGGCGTTTTTGCTGTTAAATTCCTTGACCAAGATATCGATACGGGGGTTGCGCACATAGCCCGACAGCTTTTCCGTGAGCATTTTATCCATCTCGGTGGTGGTCAAACCGGCTACATCCAGATCATCCATAAAAGAATAGGAGATCTTGCCGCGGCTGTTAATGGCGACAACGGTAGTCGTCGTTTTATCGCCGACATGGGATTGGATTTCGATGACGTCCAGGGGGCCCAGCCGATATTCGGCAATCCCATCGGTTTCGATAAAGACCTCATTAGCGGTCACTCCGCTCAGAAGCGCATTGTCGGCGCGGCGTTGCTCGACCGGCACCCGGTCGATGTCTTCTCCTTTTGCGGCTTCAAGCACATCTTTGACCGGGATGCCTTTAACGGCCGTGGAAGAATAACAAGCGGTCAAAAACGGCAATCCCAGACAGAGCAACAGCAAGGCTTTGCCCCACTGGGCCAAGCGGGATTGTGTTTGAAAAATATTTTTTATCATGCAGTCCTCATTGCAATTTTTTTTGCTTTATGGCGTCTTTCCGTTAAGGCAGTTTGTTTTCATCGATGCTTTCTACAACATATAAAAGGGGGTTCCGGGACAATGGAACGATTTCCCCGGGGGGCAGTTTTTTGCCCTGGTTGTCGTAAAGCAGTTCAAGGGTCGGCCGCAAGGGTTGGGTGCGATCGGTAGAGATCACCCGGCCGATGGATTTGTTGTTCAAGCGCACCCAGGAATTAACCGGAAACAGGGAGATCTGGCTTAGGAAAACCTTGAGCACCTTGGGTGGAAACAGATTTTTAGCTTCTTTCAGGATGAATTTGACCGCGTCGGTTTGAATCAATTTGTCCCGGTACGGCCGGTTTTTGATCATGGCCAGGTAGGTATCGATCAAGCCGATCACGGCCGCCAATTCCGAAATGCCGTCCGCTTTCAGGTTGCGGGGGTAGCCGGAGCCGTCGGAGCGTTCATGCGTTTGGAGCACTACCTCCGCCAGCCATTGATAACGGTCGCCCATGCGGTTCAAAGTCTGGGAACTGAGCTCAGGATGGTTTTTGATGACCGCGATTTCATGCGGATCCAACCGGCCGGTTTTATTTAAAATAGCGGCGGGAATTTTATACATACCCACATTTTCCAGAAAGGCGGCCAGGCCGAGCTGCAATAGCTTTTTTGTGTCGTAATTCAAACCTTTGCCGACCCGCAAGCTGGCAAAGGTCACATCGACGCTGTGCACCGGCATCTCTTCCTGAGGCTGGCCGGTGCGCATGGCATATTCATAAAGAGGGTCGATCAGGTTATGATCGATCACGTAGTGTAAATCGGCTAAAATCGGGGAAGGGCTGATGCCGAGATCGCTTTGGACCCGATCGCGGATATCGATGGCGCGCCGGGTGAATTTGTTGTAGATCGTTTCCGCTTCCGAGGCGGCGGCTTCTTTTTCCAAAGCTTCGCGGGAAGTCTGATCACCGGATGCTTTTTTCCTGATCTGCAGGACTTGGGAGTCGCTCAGCCAGAGACGATCGTCCTCGGCATGGGGCTCTTCTTGCGGAGCGGTTTTTTTTCGGGACGTTTCAATGATATCAGAAAATCGCACCATCGTTGATAATCCTCTCGATTATTCGGGAATAAATGACCGGCTCTTTTTGGCTGAAACCGATCAGCAAAGAGAGATCGCAAAGATTGTTGATCTTGCGCGGCACTCCCTGAGTATGTTCAAAAATTTTTTCAGCCGCTTCGCGACTAAACACGTTTTTTCTGGCGCCGGCTTTGCGCAAACGAAAGCGGATATAACGAATCGAATCGTCGAAATCAAAGGGGGTCAGATGAAAACGAATCGCGATTCGTTGTTCCAATTGTTTCATGCCTTTGATCAAATCCCGGAGTTCCGGTTGGCCGAGGAGCAGGATGGTCAGTAAAAAGCGGTCATTCAACTGGAAATTCAACAAGAGCCGGACCTCTTCCAGGGTTTGCTCATTGAGCAATTGGGCTTCATCTACGATGAGGAGGGTTTCCTTATTGTTCTTGAGATTATCCAGTATACGCTGGTTCAGGGCCCTCAGGCAATCCCCTTTGTTAGCGGGAATATTTTTGATGTCGAATTGATATAAAACTTCTTGTAAAAATTCCAGGGGTCGTAATTTGGGGTTAATGATCAGGCCAATGTCATATTTATGGGCGGGGAGTTCTTGCATGAAGACCCTGGTTAAGGTCGTCTTGCCGCAACCGATATCCCCGGATAACATGGCCCCGCCTTTGCGCATTTGGGTGGCGTAAATTAACCGAGTCAGTCCCTCTTCATGAGAACGAGAAAGATAAAAAAAACGGGGATCAGGCACATTTTCAAAAGGAAACTCTTTAAATCCCCAATAAGCTAGGTACATAGTGCCCCTATCTTTATCTGTTTAAATTAAATTGTATATAAAATTAATACTTTGTCAATATAATTATAATCAATTATATATATTTTATAATAATAACCTATTTTTATTGAGGAGAATCGTTCAGGCCTAGTTTTGGTTAAACGAACCCTATTACCATGCCGGAGAGGCTACCACGAGGATAATGCAATTTTCTTGGCCATTATTGAGCAAAGCGTGCCTGGAACCGGTCGGTATCCAGGTGGCGTCGCCGGGGTTTACTTGCCGGGATTCGGCGTCCACTTGCATTAAGCCGGTGCCGCTCAGCACAAAATAAATTTCTTCCATAGGGTCCACATGACCTTCAATCTCTTTTCCGGGGGCGAGATTGGCAATGGCTAAAAAGCCGATTTCACGCAGAGTGCGTTGGTCCAAGATCATCTGGGCGATAGCGCCGTTATGAGCCAGGTAGGTGGTTTCCAAAACCTCGGGATCATTAATATTGCGAACGATCATATGAACTCCTTGGGGACGGTAAAATTGGCTGCGGACGAAATTTTATATTGTATCTATCAAAAACGATGGATACAATACGTTGTTTAAAACCGAAAAATCGGTATTTGATATGGTGTTATCCTATGGAATATTTCAGGAGGATTGTCAAATGGATTCAAATAATCTTAACCCGCGTTTGCGGGTGATGCAAGCGGCTGACTTGAAAGACAAGGTCGTTTTAGTGCGGGTCGATCACAATGTGGTTAAGAAGGGCAAAGTTATTGACCCCTACCGGATAGATGCCACCTTGGGAACCATTTATGCGATTGCGGAAAAAGGCGGCCGGCCGATTTTAATGACCCATATTGGCCGGCCTAAAGACAAAAAAACCGGCAAAATTGCCTGTAAGGCTGATGAATCCGTAGGCCCGATCGTCAAATATTTGGAGCAAAAATTGCCGCTGCGGATAGGGGTTCCGCAGTTGCCGGTCGATCCGGATAAAGGGATATTGCATCTGGATGCCGCCCTGCAGCCGGCTTTAGCGGATCTTAAAAATCGCAAGGTCAGTATGCTTTACCTGCCCAATACGCGTTGGTTCCAGGGCGAAGAGTCCAAAGGACCGGAACGGGCTCTATTTGCCAAGGAATTATCGGCCATTGCGGATGTGTATATTAATGACGCCTTTGGCTCCTGGCAGGCGCATGCTTCAACCTATGATGTCGCGAAGTTATTGCCGGCCTATACCGGTCATTTGCTGCAGAAAGAAATTCTGAACTGTCAACGCGTATTGGAACCGGAAAGACCGTTTGTAGCGGTTGTGGCCGGAGCCAAATATGACACCAAGATCGGGCCGCTCAAGATCCTGTTTGAAAAAGCAGACCACCTGATCCTGGGCGGTTTGATTTACAATACGTTTCTGGCCGCCAAGTACGGGATCGAAATCAACGGGGTTACGGCGGAAGAGAAAGCATTGGCCGCCGATCTGGTGGCGTTGGATGCCCAAGCCAAAAAGATCGTGGAAACGCCTTATTTGCTCGAATCGGAAACCGATCAGGCCAAGGTCGCGGGCCAATGCCGGACCCTTGAACTCAAAAATCTGAAGCAAGGGCAAAAACTGGCTTTTGTGCTGGATGCGGACCCCAAGTCTTTTGAAGACTCCAAAGTCAAAGAAGTCATCGGTTCGGCCAAGACCCTTTTTGTCAATGCGGTTATGGGATTGATGCCCCATTTCGGCGAGGGATCCCGGGCTTTTTATAACCTGGTCGCCGCCAACAAATCGGCCCTGAAACTGTTCGGCGGCGGGGACACATTGCAGGAACTCAAAAACCTTTGTCCCGGCGTTTATCTGGCCGGCACGGACGATCCGCGCACTTATTATTTTACCGGCGGCGGCAGCGTTTTGACCGCCATTGAGGAGGGCAGTCCTTACAAGATCAAACCGGTGGAAGTGTTGCTGGGGTGAGAAGAAAAGGCTGAAGAGAAGGGTTCAAGGGATAGAAAAAGAGAATGTCGAATATCGAACTCCGAATAGCGAATGATGAAGAAGAGAAACGAGAAGCCGGGAACTGAAGCAAATCGAAAAAGGAACAACTCGGGATTTCTAAAATTCGTCGTTTGAGAAGGTTACGGTTCATATTTGGCCGATTTTGAAGGGTCTCGTAGTCGATAAACTGAATTTTTAGAGATCCCTATCTTTAAATCAGGACTTGGCCGAAAGGCGAACCGCGAAACGACGGAAGATTGTCGTGAGCGACTATGGGTAGGGCTTTTAAAGTGAGCAGATATAAGGTTTTTTCAATAATGAATCGGGAGTCGCGCCCATGACCTTGACTCCTCTTTATGACCCCAATCAAACCGGACGGTCCATGCGGGTCGCGGCCTTTATGTCCGGTTCCGGGACCAATATCGCCAAGCTTTTGGAAAAGCAAGAAGAACTGCAAGCGCGGGAGGGTTCCGCTCCTTTTGAAGTGATCTTCATTTTCAGCGATCGGTCCGATGGGGTCTGCCGGGGCGAACCAATCGCCCTGAAAAACGGGTTGCCCTATTTCAGTTATGATATCCGCATGTTTCATAAACAGCGCGGGTTGAAACGGACCGTACTCACTCCGGAGGGTTTGGCGGCCCGCAAGGAATTCGATCGAATGGCCGGCCGGTTGGTGCGCACCTTCGCGATCGATGTGATTGCGTTGGGCGGGTACATGAGTTATACCACTTTAAGTCCCTGCATCAACGT
>RPPU01000318.1 GCA_003819975.1 Desulfobacteraceae bacterium | reverse complement strand
GGCAAGTGCAATTAAGCGGCGATATCACCAAGGATCCTCATTATTATTCCGTAGAATCGGTTTCCATACGGTCTGAGATGGCCGTGCCCATTATCACGGGACAAACGACTATCGGAGTGCTTGACCTGCAAAGCGACGTGCCCGACGCTTTTGACCAGACCGATGCTATGGTCATGAAAACCCTGGCCGACCAGAGCGCCGTGGCCATTGAAAATGCCCGCCTGTATGAAGCCATGCAACAGGAGCTGGGCGAACGCAAACACGCCGAAAGAATTAACCGCGTCCTTTTCAGTATCTCCAATGCCATTAACACCACTTCCAATCTGGACGAACTTTATAAATCCATTCACACTACCCTGTCCCGGATTCTGGATGTTAGTAATTTTTTTATCGCCCTCTATGACAAAGAGACCGATTCCGTCTCTTTTCCCTATCACGTGGATGAAAAAGACACGGTTCAGGATTACGGCCGGTCCTTAGTGAATGTCAGTAAATCGACATCTATGACTGCTGAGATCATCGCAAAGGGCAAGCCGATCTTGATCATGAAAGATGAGATCATTGCACGTGCTCAAACGACCAACACCCCTCTAAACGGAACACCGGCTGAAATATGGCTGGGCGTACCCTTGATCATGGAAGGGAAAGAGGTGATCGGCGTCATGGCAGTCCAAAGTTACACGGACCCGGATCTTTACGATAAGCGCCACATGGATATTCTGCTATCGGTTTCCGAGCAGATCGCCATGGCTATTGAAAAGGCCCGCCTGAATCAAGCTATGCAACATGAGCTTCTGGAACGCAAGCAGGCTGAAGAAATCAACCGTACGCTCTTCAGCATCTCCAATGCCATCAACACCACCCCCAATCTGAATGAACTGTACCGATCCATTCATACAACTCTCTCCAGGGTCCTGGATGTCACTAATTTTTTTATCACATTGTATGACCAAGAAAAAGACATGATGGCCATGGCCTATTATGTGGATGAAAAAGACAACTATGATGTTCAGTTCAGTGTTCTTTTTAACGTCAGTAAATTAAAAAACCTGACTTCGCAAATCATTCGCAACAAAAAACCCATGCTCCTGAAGAAGAAAGAAATATTAGCCGGAATCCAGTCGCAAGAGCTTGATTCTTTAGGATCCAGATCCGAGGTCTGGCTGGGCGTGCCCTTGACCATTAAAGGCGAAAAGGTCGTGGGCGCCATGGTGGTTCAAAGTTACACCCAGCCCGATCTTTATAATCAAAAGCACATGGAAATCCTCCTCTCGGTCTCGGAACAAGTCGCTTTGGCCATCGAACACAAACGCGCCCTGGAAGCCCTGCAAGACAGCGAGGAACTGATCAAAACCCTTTCCCGACAAACCGAGGCTTTCAGCCTGACCGCCGCCGCGATTATTTCCATGGAAGACGAAGAAGCGGTTTTTGAGCGCATCAGCCGGGCGATTGTCGAATATTCCGACTACAATTGCCTGATCATCTCCTATTTCAAGCCGACCCCGCCCTATCGCGATATCATCGGTCATGCCGGCATTGACTCAGAGACGATAGAACGCATCCGATCGGTGGTTATGCCCATGTCTTACTATGAAAATATTTTTCGCGCCGGCGAAAGCCTGGGGCGCTTCAGTTGTTATCTGCCGCATACCAAACAAGATGTGTTGGACCCCCGAGCCGCGGTCTTCGGCACCGGTCCCGAACCCCGGGACGAAAATGCCTGGCACCCTCAAGATATGCTCTTCATCCGCATGAACGACCCGGACGGCAACCTCATCGGCATGATCTCCGTGGATCAATCCAAATCCGGAAAAAAACCGACCGATGAAACCCTGCGGCCTTTGGAAATATTTTCAAGCCTGATTTCACAGATCCTGCTGAACAAAAAGAACAAGGCCGAACTGGCCCAGGCCACGGCCCGGGCCGAGGAAATGGCCAAACAAGCCGCGGCCGCCACTCAGCTCAAGAGCGAATTTCTGGCCAACACCAGTCACGAAATCCGCACGCCCCTGAACGCCATTATCGGCCTGACCGATCTGGCCCTGGAGACCGATTTATCGGATAAACAAAGGGACTATTTGACCTTGATCAAAAATTCCGGCCGCAGTCTTCTGGGTATCATCAACGACATCCTGGATCTCTCCAAAATCGAAGCCGGCAAACTGGAACTCGAGCAAACCGAATTTGACCTGCATCCCGTCATGGATAGTCTTTCCGACATGTTCTCCAACCGGGCGGCCGAGAAACAACTTGAATTGGTCCTTTCCATCGCCAAAGACACGCCCCATTTATTGGTGGGCGATCCCACCCGCCTGCGCCAGGTGCTGATCAACCTGGTCAACAATGCGATTAAGTTCACCCAGCAAGGCGAAGTCGTTGTCCGCGTTGAAAAAACCGCCGGCGCGGAAAATCCGGTCCGCTTGCTCTTTTCCGTCAGCGATTCCGGAATCGGCATCCCGCCGGAGCAGATCGCCAAACTGTTTTCCTCTTTTGTGCAAGCAGACGGTTCCACCACCCGCAAGTACGGCGGCACCGGCTTGGGTCTCGCTATTTGCAAACAATTGGTCGGCATGATGGGCGGATCCATCCAAGTGGAAAGCCGGCCCGGAAACGGCAGCAGATTTTATTTTGAAGCTGTTTTCAATACTCATACCCAAGCGCAGCCCGAACCGATCGGTTTTACCGAAACCGCCCCGGGGTTAAAGGTCTTGATCGTGGACGATAACGACACCGCCCGCCTGATCCTGCAGGAAATGCTCTCTTCTTTTTCATTCCAGAGCGTCTCGGCCGCATCCGGCCAAGAGGTGCTGGAGATGTTGCAAACGACCCCGCCTAAAGAGCCTTACGATCTGATATTAATGGATTGGCGCATGCCCGGATTGGACGGCATTGAAACGACCCGCCTGATTCGAAATCTGAACGCCTTCAGCAAGATCCCCGTTATTATCATGACCGCCTTTGGCCGCGAAGAAATCATCCGGGAAGCCGAAGAGGCCGGAGCCAATGGTTTTCTGTTTAAACCCATCAAACAATCCGTGCTGTTGGACACCATCATGGATGTATTCGGAAAAAGGGTGCTAAAGCCTTCGGAACAATCCCGCCGACCCGCCCGAAAGACCCCGGCCCTTGAGATGGTCAAAGGGGCTTATGTGCTTTTGGCTGAAGACAATCTTATTAACCAACGCGTGGCCACTGAAATCCTTGCGAATATGGGTGCGCGGGTCGAAACCGCCGGCAACGGCTTGTTGGCGATCGAGGCTGTCAAAGCCAAACGATACGATCTGGTGCTCATGGATATCCAAATGCCGGAGATGGACGGGTATGACGCCACCCGGGAGATCCGCAAGCTGCCGGGCTTTATGGATCTGCCCATCATTGCCATGACCGCCCATGCCATGAAAGGCGACCGCGAAAAATGCTTGGCTGCCGGCATGAACGATTATGTCAGCAAGCCCATTGAAGTGGAGCAATTGACCGCCGTCATGGCGGACTGGTTGCGGAAAAAGAAAATGCAAACCCCTGAACAAACAACCCCGACCGAACCCGCGGCCGGCCCCCGGGAAGACCAACCCGAATTATTACCGGACCTGCCCGGCCTTTGCGTGGCCACGGCCTTGAAGCGTTTGTTGGGCAATCAAAAATTGTTGGTTGAAATCATTTTGGATTTTTGCAGGGATTATGCCGCGGTCGGAGCGGCAATGCGGACTCTCATTTCGCAAGGTCAAAAAGATCAAGCCTCGCGCCTGGCCCACACCATCAAAGGCGTGGCCGGAAACATTGCAGCCCTAGAGCTGCAACAAGCCAGCTTGGACATAGAAACCGCCCTGAAACAACCGATCCCGCCCGATTGGACCCCTCTGCTGGCGCAATTCGATCTGGCCCTGGAGCAGGTCCTTGCCGCCGGTAAACGGGTTCGTCCGGACCTAAAGAAACAGCCGCTCAATAAAAACGCTCCCTTTACTCAGAGCCGCCAGCTCACCACGCTGGCTCATTTACTGCAAACCAATGATCTGGCTTCGCAAGAGACCTTTGAAAGCCTGAAACCCGCGCTCCTGAATCATGTGCCGGAAACATGGCTCAATGAATTGGAAAGCCGGATCCGCCAGTTTGATTTTGAAAATGCCCAAACCGTGCTTGAAAAAGTTAAAGATCTTTTCCAGCTCAAATAATTCAAAAAAAACTTTTCGCCTACAAACTTAACCGGCCTGAATACAAGCCATTGTATGAATTTTAAGCCCTCAATACTATGGATATGTCTGCTATTTTTTGAACAGAATTTCATTGACAAAAACGCCAATATTCGTACTATTTTCGAATAGTTATTTATGGGTGATGCTGTTTTAAGGATTTTCTAACCTTATTTTTCGAGGCCTTATCTGGGCTATGGAAAGGCTATCATGCAAATGAGCACTCCCCGATTCGCTGACCGGTGCTGGACTTATTACAGCGCTGAATTCAGCCTGGATGATCCGCCCCTCCTTTATCAATTTCGCATATGGGGAACCCAATCCAACTCTCTTGAACTGTTGATCAAAGAAGATTCCGACGTCTTGACCCGTTTAAAAGTAGGCGATCGGTTGCAGATAAAATATTACGCCGATGATCACAGGAGCCCCTTTGATTACCGCGCCACGGCCATCCATCACATCACGAAAAGCCAAGAAGGCCGTTTAAGAGGGCATTGTCTCGTGGGCCTGGAACTGTTATAGAACCTGCAAATCAAGACTTCCTTCAGAGGTCTCGAGAGTCCCGAGCTCATGATGACGCCGCCACAGAGGGTCGCGCGATGAAGAACTCGGTGATTGGTGAAAGGTAATCGATCCAAACATGCCTCGAATTTTCCCCATAGGCGGTGGAAAAGGCGGTAGCGGCAAAAGCTTCATTACTGCCAATTTAGGGGTCTTGCTGGCCAAAAAAGGAAAAAAAGTCGCCTTGATCGACCTGGACTTGGGGGGCGCCAACCTGCACACTTTTTTTGGGCTCCGGCACATTCCCACCGACCTGAACGACTTTCTGAATAAAAGAGTCCGGAATCTTTCCGAGACGGCGGTTCCCACCGGCATCACCAACCTTTCGCTCATCAGCTCGTTGAATTGCCCCATTGAGGTCTCCAACCTCTTTCATACCCAAAAAATAAAACTGCTCAAAGCCATTCAGAAACTGCCCGATGATTATGTTCTTATCGATCTGGGCGCCGGCACCAATTTCAACACCCTCGATTTTTTTCTCACCTCCAATGAAGGGCTCTTCGTGATCACGCCGGAACCGACCTCCATTGAAAACACTTTTCGCTTCATCAAAGCGGTTTATCTGCGCAAGGTCAAACAACTTCTCAAACAAAAAGAGTATAACCGCTTGGTTCAAGATTTTATGCGCATTACCAGCCAAGATGACGTGCGCTCCTCTTCGGATATCGCCGATGTGGTCGAATTCATCATCGAACAGGACCAAACCCACGGATCGATCCTGCGCCAAAGACTCTCCGAATTTCAACTGAAATTCGTACTGAACCAGTTCCGCAAGCAGACCGACTCCACCCTGGGCGACAAGATCGAAAGGGTCTGCAACCGTCACTTCTATTCGCGTTTTCAATTTTTGGAAAATATCGAGTACGACGACCGGGTCTATGATTCCATCTATTTAAAAGAGATCTACATCGCCAAATACCCTTATACCGCCACGGCCACGGCCCTGCAAAACATCTCCGCGAAAATCCTGGGCCCTTCCGCCGGCGCCCTGCCGGTTCAGGATTTGACCGAACTCATGAGGTCCGCATGAAACGGTTCGAAGAAATGAATTAT
>RPPU01000317.1 GCA_003819975.1 Desulfobacteraceae bacterium | reverse complement strand
CTGCAGCAAGGCATCGGCCTGAATCAAGGCGAGGACTTTTTCGTCCAAGTCTTGAAATTCCTTCAGGCTTTTTTTGTCTTTGATCAACAGCTTTTTGATCTGCGCGGCCCGTTTTAAGAGAGCGCCTATTCGTTCCTTGACCGGTTGGTTGCGCAGATCCGGGCGGGCTTGCAAGGGCAGGGGCCGCACATTGATAAACAGACCGGCCAGATATTTTTTAAAGGAATTTTGGCTGGTTTCCAAATGGGTCTGATGCTTGATGACGGCCGTTACCGGAAGCAGATTTTTCTCAACAACGGGGAGATTCATTTGCGAGCGGTAGTAATGAAGGGTCAGCTGCCGCGACAGGCTTGAGAAATCGGCGAACATTTCTTTAGCCGGCATTTCCAGATTCAACAGACCGGCTTGAGGGTCGGCGGCGACCAAAGCCATGCGGGTTTTATCGGAAGGTTGGGTTTGAAAAAGAGTCGTTTCTTCTTTGGACAGATTGCGTTTCAGTTGTTCGGCGGTCGCCGGGGGCAAATGCTCCAGATTGGATATAACCAAGCTCATCAGATCGTCCACCAGATGCCTTTCTTTCCAGTCCTGCGGCAGATTTTGCAGGGTTTGTTGGGTGACCCGCTTTAAACCGTTCAAACGCAAAAGGGTGTCGGCAAAGCGGGCGCTGCCGGTCAATTGAATTTCATGACGATCCGCGTCATATTCCAATTGTTGCAGCAGATAGCCGCTGATCAGCCGGCAGCCTTGCAGCCACAAGCCCATTAATTTTCGGCTGAGCAGAGCCAGGAAAAGACCGATTTGGGCCGGCATTTGCAAATAGAGCTCTTCTCTTTGACTCCATTGAACGAATATTGCGTCAATGGAATCCCCGGAAGAGGAACCCTCTTTAAACAGATGGTTGATCCGGCGGGCCATATAGGTCAGGCGCATATTGGTGCCTTCGGAAAAATGGCGCAATTCATGGCTGATCAAGGCGGTCCATTGGTTTAAGCTTAATCCGGCCGGCAAAGGCAGGCCGAGAATCAAGTTCAAATCCCCGCTCAGATAGCCGGCCAGACCCGCGCTAAAACGCGCGGAGAGGCCGGCTCTGCAATCGATTTCAATCCGTCTCGGCATGGGCGCCCGCATGATTTCGCAAAGGTGCTGAATATAAGAGAAAAGAGTTTGTTCTTTAAAGGGATTGAGTTCCAGGGTTTGATTCTTTTTGAAACGGTGCGGCAACAGGGGTTTGACGATAAAAAAGAGTATCGCGGTGACGATGAGCAGAGTGATCAGAAAGATGATGCTGCCGATAATTTTTCCGGTCCAGGAAGTGAACGCGGTTTTCAGGTTCGCGATGGCCAGGGAATACCCGGCATAGCCGAAAAGAACAACCAAGAAAAGATACAGCAATAAGAGCAGCAACAGGCCGAGATTGACGAAAACCAAACTGGTTTTATAGGTCCAGGGGAGCGGGAAATGATTCATCTCGACTTGAAACGCTTCGGCTATACGGCTGTTGAGCGGGGAAGCGGCTGCTTTTTCCGCTTTGGTTTTTTCCGCAAAAGGAGCAGAGTAGTGACCGCTCTGATTTGCGGCTTGAGCGGGGTTTTCAGTGGAGACAATGCGGCATTTGGCTCCGGTTTTTTGGAATGCGGCTTGGTATTTTAAAGCTTGGGGGTAAAGCAGGTCGGATTTGAAAATGACCGGGCCGCCTTTGAACAGGTTATCCACGGTAGGCGGGTCCATTTTAAAAAGTTCGGCAATGCGTTTTTTAACCGGAGATTTTTTTTGGCCTTCAAAAAGATTACCTTCGAAGATGATTTGCCATTTGGTTTCCTTACCCATATCCATCCTTTTCCCACGAAGAGACCGAAGACAGAACTTTGGTGCAAGACACCGATCATGCTTTCAGCGGCAAAGCTTTTAAAGCTTGGTCCGGTTGATTCAAAAACTTGGCGCAAACGGGCCGAACAAATCCCGGAAGCCTGGCAGTTATAAATGAGCATGTTAAAGGTAAGCACATGATATGTCAAGCTAAATGAACTACTTTAAAATCATTTTAAATAATTAGGGATAGCAATTTCATAATAGAATAAGGTAAGATTAAATTTTAGGGGATCTCTAAAAATACACTTTATCGACTAGGAGACCCTCAAAAATCGGCTAAATATGAACAGTAAATTTTTCAAAAGGCAAATTTTTAGAAATCCCGTTAAGGCCTTAAAATGGATATTGATCATTTGCGTGGTTTTTTTGTCGATTGGCGTGCTCGCGGTTTCCATTTTTTTGCCTTTTTACGATTATAATCGTTTAAAACCCCAAATCAGCCGAATCATATTCGAAGCCACGGGCCGGCAATTGGTCATCGACGGCCCTTTGGAATTCAAAATCGGGTTGGAGCCGACCCTGGTTGTTGCGGATATTCGCTTTCAAAACGCAGATTGGGGTACCCGGCCGGAGTTGGCCGGGGCCAAGCGCTTGGAATTGCAAATGGCTCTCCTGCCTCTTTTGAAAGGAGAGATCGAGATCCGCCGTTGTCTGCTTGTTGATCCCGATATCCTGATTGAGACCAACCCGGCCGGTGCAATCAATCTGGCTTTGGATTGGGCCAAAGCGAAAAAGTCGCCTTTAGGGTTGAAAGAACCGGCCGACCCATGGAAATTCAGTCTGACGCAATTTCAGATCAAAGGGGGACGCCTGGTTTTCAAAGACGGTTTGTCCGGCCGAAGCTATCCTTTTTCCGTGGAACAATTTCAATTAAGCTCTTTTGCGGCCGGGCAGCCGGCCCGATTTCAATTCAAAGGTGCTTACGGCAAAATAAACTTTGAGATGACGGGAACGGTCGAACCGCCGCCAGATTTGAATTGGGAGGCCGGGCCGTGGAAATGGCAAGCTGTTCTAAAAAACAATACCGGAGTTTTGACCCTGGACGGTTCCCTGCAAAGCCGGCCGTATTATCGGCCTAAGTTGGATCTTTGCTTTGAGCTGAAAGCTCCGGAGTTGGCCCGTTTGGGTCCGGTCATCGGCAAAAAGTTGCCCGTTATCGGTCCAATCGAAATCCAGGGATGTTTCCGGAACCGCGCAGCGATTACGGCGTTGCCCGCGTTGCCGGAAACCTGGAGCCTGGATTTGAACTTTAAAGCCTTAGAAACACTGGGGGCTTTGAACGGCACTTTCCAAGGGCAAGGAGAAAAGCTCACGTTTGATTTTGATTTCGCGGTCGAAGGCGAACATTTGGCCCGCACCTTGAGAATAAAAAACCAACAACCATTCGATGAACCTTTTAAAATATCCGGGCATGTCCGAAACCGGGGCTCGGCCCTGCTCATTTTTTCTAAAGTATCCGCCCGATTGGCGCAGAGCGATCTCGGGGGGGTTGTGAAAATAGATTATTCCCATAAACCGCTGCAGATCCGGGCCGCACTGCAGGCCCGGCGCTTGGATCTCCGGCGTTATTTAAAGGAGGCTTTCAATTATAAAAAAGAGGAGTGCCCCGCAAACAGCGCGCAACCCTGCAAAGTTTTTTCGCCGGCGCTTTTTCGATTGACTCTTCCCCGGCATATTGAAACGACTTGCGCTCTCAAGATCGATCAGCTCATTCTTCCGCAATTAAGCGTAGCGCACATTAAGGCCGGGGTCAGGCAGACAAAAACAGATCTCTTTATTCAATTGACCGGCTCGGCCGTGAGCGGCGGCAGTCTAAACGGTTTTCTAAGCATGAAACCCGATTCACTTCAGACGGCGCTGGATTTGCAAATCAAAGGCCGCGATTTGGAGTTGGGGCAGATGCCGCAAGACCTGCACTTGCAGAATACCATCCAGGGTCGCATGGATCTGGATATTCGTTTGCGGAGCCGGGGGCAATCCGTGGCCGCGCTTATGGCCGGCCTGGACGGATATACGATTTTGGCCATGAAAGCAGGTCAAATCAACAATAAGTTTATCGGCCGCATGCGCATGGATTTGGCCACCGGCCTTTTCAGCCTTTTCAATCAGCCGCAAGAAGACGATTTTGTTCAGATCCATTGCTTTGTAAGTCGTTTTGATATTGAAAAAGGCTTTGTCAAGACGACGGTGCTTCTGCTGGATACTCCGGCCTCGCGGATTGTGGGCCAGGGCACGATCGATTTGGGGACCGAAGAGCTCAATCTCAAACTCAGGCCCTTGCCCAAAAAAGGGTTGGGGGTTAAAGGAGTCGGTCGGATCCGATTGAGCCTGGGGTCCCTGGCCAAACCGTTTAAACTGAGCGGTACCTTGGCCAAACCGACTCTGGGCCTTGATCCGGCGCAAGCTTTCATAACGGTCGGCAAATTTGTCGCCGGAGCGGCCGCGTTCGGTTTCGCAGGCTTGGCCGTGGCTTTATTCAGCACCAATGCCGACGACGCCAACGCTTGCGAAAAGGCCGTTCGGTTGGCCCGGCAGGGTCCGAAAAAAACCATACCGTCCGAGTCGTTGAAAGAGAACGACAAATAGCCGGGCCGGGTTTCATTTTTTGTAATTACTCAGGTATTTAAAAAAACCGTTGATTATAGGCCGTTCGTGCTGAGCCCGTCGAAGCATGAACTCATTAAAGTTGCTTACTCACCCTTCGACAAGCTCAGGGTGATCGGGTGGTGAGAACATTGAACCTGAGTAGTTACCATTTTTTTTAAGGGAGGAACAGCATGATCGTCGACCAACTTGAGAATGCTTTGTTTTATTCCAAATTGCATGAGCGCGTGCGCAGGGCCCTGCTTTATTTGCAAAACACGGATTTATCCGCCCTGCCGGTCGGAAGACATGCAATCGAAGGCCAAAGGATTTTTGCTTCGGTTGAAGAATTCATGACCAAACCGGTCGATCAGGGAATTTGGGAAGCACATCGCAAATATCTGGATATTCATTGCGTGCTGCAGGGGCGCGAAAAGATCGGTTATGCGCCCATCGGGCACATGCGGCCGGGTCTCTTTGATGCCGAGAAAGACTTTGGTGTTTTTGAAGGGGAAGGAGATTTTTTCATCGCCCGTCCCGGAGCCTTTATTATTATGTTTCCGTGGGATGTGCATATGCCGGGTTTGGCGGTCCAAGAACCGGAACGGCTCAAAAAACTCGTTATGAAAGTTGAAATGGCGTAAAGTCTGAATCCGAAGAGTTTTAGGTGGAATGAACAGGATTAATCCCGTGAAACATGGGATAATCAGAATTTTTTAAGTAGCTGCGGATCGCGAAATTTTTATTGTGGTCGTTTTGTGAAGACTTGAGGGCGCATAACCATCGAGAGTCATTAACGGGCATCGCATGAAATACCGAACAAGCCCCGCAGGGCCGGTTGCTTTTTACTTTTTCCCGTCTCAGGGAAAAGTAAAAAAACAAAAAACCCTTTGCGCGCTTTGCGACTTTGCGGTGAATAAATCTGTGCCCATCTGGGTTAAACAAACAAATCAGGCCGGTAAAGACAGCTAACAGAAGAGAAAGACAACCAACCGCGAAGCGGACAACTTAAGCAGTCCAAGACGAAGAAGAAAAACATGAAAATTATTTCTAAATTTATATTCCGGATCCCCCGCGAGTTGCGTTTGTTTCTGTTGGCCATTGCGGCCATGGGCATGGCCGGCAGCATGGTGGACGCCACTTTCAATAATTTTTTAAACGACAGATATGCGCTAAGCGGAATCCAGCGTTCTTTGCTGGAGTTTCCCCGTGAATTTCCGGGATTCTCCGTGGTCTTTGTGTCGGCGCTGCTCTGGTTTTTGGGCAGCCGCAAGCTCGGGGAGGTGGCGATGCTGCTGGGCGTGGCCGGTACTTTGCTGATCGGCTTTGCCGCGCCGGTTTACGGGGTCATGTTGGTCTGGT
>RPPU01000316.1 GCA_003819975.1 Desulfobacteraceae bacterium | reverse complement strand
GGCCGCCTTGTTGTGCGAGACCCCGCCGACCCGCATGCCGCCCGGGTGATAACCGGAATGACCGACCGGCGAATAGCCGTGCGAGCCGATCCACTTGTGCCCGCCGTGATGGGCCTCGGTCTGCTCCTTGAGCCGGTCGAAGAAATACTTGATCAGCTCTTCGGGCGTCAGCTTGGCCAATTCTTTTTCGCTCATGCCCAGCGCCTCGGCCACCGCTTTGGGGTCTTTAAGCCATTCGGCCAACAGCGCCCGGGCCACTTCGTTGATTTCCTGGTCCTCGGGCGGTTTTAACTCCGCGCCCTGAAAGTGGTGGGCAAAAACCTGGTCGTACAAATCGAAGTAGCGCTCGCTTTTGACCAGGATGGTCCGGGCGGCCGTGTAAAAATCCTCGACCGAATTGACCGCCCCGATGCTCAAGGCTTTATGCAAACGGATAAATGAAGTGGGCGAAACCGGGATCCCCACTCTTTTTAATGTATAAAAAAACTCGGTGAACATATCTCTGACGATCCTTTGTGGATAAAAACATCATAATGATTCGGGTTGATGCGGTTCACGGTTCACCGTTCACAGTTGCCGTCACTGAACTCTTTTAAAAACAGCATTGTGGCTTTCCTGAAGACCCCATGCAGTTCAAGTTGAGTATGAGCCTTTTAAAATCCAATGGGCTTTGTTCTTCAACCGTGAACTGTGAACCGTGAACTCCGAACCTGCCCTGATCAAACCTTGAACCGTGCGGTTGCGTTCTGCGCCACCGTATAATCCGGGCTCTTTTTGAACAAAATACCCAAGTAAGGGACTTCGCCTTTGACCAAGTCCTTGACCCGGAAATCCGGATCGGCTTTCAGCGCCCGAATCCAGTTGATCAACTCGCGGGTGGCCGGTTTCTTCTCTACCCCGCGGATTTCCCGCAAGCGGTAAAAAGCTTTTACGGCATGATCCAGCAGTTCGCGGTCGATCTCCTCGAAATGCACGGCCACAATGCTGCGCATCATCTCGGGGTCCGGGAAAGCGATGTGGTGGAAATTGCAGCGGCCCAAAAAAGGATCGGAAAGGTCTTTTTTGGCATTGGAGGTAATAATGATCACGGGACGTTTTTTGGCCTGGATGGTTTTATCGATCTCGATGATGTCGAACTCCATCTGGTCCAAAACATCCAGCATATCGTCCTGAAAATCCGTGTCCGCCTTATCGATCTCGTCGATCAGCAAGACCACGCGCTCATCAGTCGTAAAAGACTGCCCGATTTTGCCCATCTTGATATAATGCTCGATATTGCTGACATCTCGTTTGGAATCGGCAAAACGGCTGTCGTTCAGACGCGTTAACGTGTCATACTGATAAAGGGCTTCGATTAATTTCATGCTCGATTTGACGTTCAGCACAAGCAAAGGCATGTGCAAAGCTTCGGAAATGGCATGCGCCAGCATGGTTTTACCTGTTCCCGGTTCACCTTTCAGAAGCAACGGCATTTCTAGGGCTATGGAAATATTGACGATTTTAGCCAGTTCATCATCCAGAACATATTTGGAAGCTCCACTGAATGTTTTTGAGGATTGGTCCGATCGCATTTTTATAAACTCCTTAAATCAATAAGATTTTTTCCCGACGGGAGATCTCCGGCCGGGCCGATTTACGTCCTATTTATATAACAGAACCTTTCAAACTTATAAATGTAGCCATATTCTAACTATATTGCAACCTTTGACTTGTAGAATTTATTTAAAGATTTTTTTAAGGAAGGACAATCACCGATTGCGCGGCAGGGTTTTTGTTTCAGAATATGTTTTTTTGATCCTATGCTTTTCTGGATCGAAAAAACATTTAGATTTCGAGTTTATCGCCCTCTTTGGCAAAAAAGATCTCCATATCGTCGGCAACCTGGGGCTGAAATAATTGCCGAGCCAATTCATCTATCTGGGCATCGGTCCGTAAAGGTTCATGATGAAAAAATACCAGCTTTTTGACTCCAGCCCGCCGGCCGGCTTGAATGGCATATTCCATGGGCGAGTGCCCCCAACCCTTTTTATTGGATTCATATTCCTTTTGGGTATATTGGGTATCATACACCAGGCAATCCGCCCCTTTGAAAAAGTCTTCTAATTTTTGGTTCTCTTCCCGGGCTACTTGTTCGCCTTCCGCGGCCATCACCTCATCATAAGCCGGATGATGCGGGTCTGTGCAAAACAGATTCTGGAACGGCTCCGTATCATAAGCCGTGCATAGACTCCGGCCTTGATATTCAAAACGATAGCCCAGGCACAGGATCGGATGATTTAAATATTTGGTCGTCACTTTGATACCGTTGTCCAGTTCAAAAGAGCTTTCTTTAAGATTGATGTATTCGATTTTGGATGCGAGTTCGGTCTGTCGCACCGGAAAATAACGATAGGTCAACTGTCCGCCCACGATTCCTTCCAATGAATCGTTCTCATAAGTGACCGGCCCATAGACCTTGATTTGCGTGCCCGGGATATAAATCGGGGTAAAAAAGGGGAAACCCATAATGTGGTCCCAATGGGTGTGGGTCAAAAAAATCTCCGCCTTGATCGGTCCCTTGGGCAATTCACGGGCCACAATCAAATTGCCCAATTCGCGGATCCCGGAACCGGCATCGATAATCAGCGAGCGCTCCAAACCGTTAAATCTCAGTTCCAGGCAAGCGGTGTTGCCGCCGTATTTGACCGTATACGGCCCGGGACAAGGAATCGAACCCCTCACCCCCCAAAAAATAATTTGCATGGCTTTAGACGGATTCATTAATTTGTAGAAAAACCTTGGCCCTTTCGATCTCCTCCAAAACCTTGGTCTTCAAACCGGCCACACGCTCCACGTCCATTCCCAATTGCGTCAAAAGATTCATGGCTAAAATTTGATCGGGAAACGGATCGCCTGAAGAACCGATCTCGAAAACATTGGCATAAATATTGGCCAGCGCCACAATGGACAACAAGGAATGATTCTCCGGCTGGGCTTGTTCAGGGCTATGATGAAAAGCCAATGTTTCCAGAATCGCGCTGCTTAACTGCCATCTTTCACAAATCATTCTTCCTACAATACAATGATCGATACTGAGATATTCTTCTTCGCAAAGCTTGAGCGGGCTTTGTTTTTGCCGGCTCGATTCGAGCGCTTTGCTGTATTCCTCCGGAAACCGGTTATTTAACGGAATTTTCCCTAAATCATGCAATAACCCGGCCACAAAATATTCTTCAGCCACGATGGCGGAGATGCCTTTGTCGATGGCCAGGGCCTTGCCCAAAACACCCACGCCAATCGAATGGGTCCAAAAATCGTCCATAGGCAGAGTGCGGAAAGACTCCCGACCGCCCAAACTTTCCATAATAGCCGTGCTGAGCGCCAGATTTTTCACCGTATTAATGCCCAACATGATAATGGCGCGGGTTAGGGAGGTGATTTTATTGGGCAGAGAATAATAAGCCGAGTTGATCAGACGTAAAACTTTGCCGGCCAGGACCGGGTCCAGGGTGATCACGCGATTCAGATCATTGGGTGATGCATTGGGGTTGTTGCAGATTTCAAGGACCTTGGTGACCGTGGTCGAAAGGCTCGGCATGCGGGCGATATAATTCTGAACCCTTTTGACCCGCAGTTCTTTGCTGAGAGGAGCTTCAACCATTGCGTCGGCGCTGTCGTTAAAGATGGATGGAAATAGGGATCATAACCGGCCCCAAAAAAAGCCGTATTTATTATACCTTATGGCGCGAAAAGTATCAACTGAAGGTTTTTCGATCCCTCCTTCTGTTGGGATTCAAAAAACCTAAAAAAAAGCGGGGAACCGCTTAACCGTTCCCCGCTCATTAAAAATTCTCAAAACCTATGAATCGCTATTTATATAATCGGATTAAACTTTTTTACATTTGCCGTTTCACTTTTAACGTTTCACGTTTCCGAACAACCCGTCCCGCGTAATCCGCTAACGGCATAACCCGCCAACCGTTACTTAATCATTTCCCGGTCATATATTTTAAGAGATCGACCACCCGGTTGGAATAGCCCCATTCATTGTCATACCAGGAAACGACCTTGAAAAACCGCTTCTCGCCTCTCAAGTTGTTCTGCAGAGTCGCCAGGGAATCATAGATGGAAGAACGCGGATCGTGAATAAAATCCGTTGAAACCACTTCTTCGTTTGCATATCCCAGATAGCCCTTAAGATAGGTCTCCGAAGCCTTTTTTATCAATCCGTCGATTTCTTCAATGGAACTGTCCCGGGTCGTCCGGAAGGTCAAATCCACCACCGACACATCCGGAGTGGGCACGCGAAAAGACATGCCGGTCAATTTGCCTTTGGTGGCCGGCAACACTTCACCCACGGCCTTGGCCGCGCCCGTGCTGGAGGGAATGATATTGACCGCCGCTGCCCGACCGCCGCGCCAATCTTTCTTGGAAGGCCCGTCCACGGTTTTTTGCGTGGCCGTATAAGCGTGAATCGTGGTCATCAGACCGGTTTCAATGCCCACGCCCTCTTTTAAAAGCACATAAACCACCGGCGCCAGACAATTGGTGGTGCAAGAAGCATTGGAAACGATGTTATGCTGGGCCGGATCGTATTCCTTTTCATTGACGCCCATGACGATCGTTTTTACATTGCCCTTGCCCGGAGCCGATAGAATCACTTTTTTAGCGCCCGCGTTCAAATGGCCCTGGGCTTTTTCCGCATCCGTGAAAAGACCGGTGCATTCGATCACATATTCCACGCCCAAAGCTTTCCAGGGCAAATCGGCCGGGCTCTTGCCGGCGGGTACGCATTTAATTTTATGACCGTTCACGACCAAAATATCGTCCGTTTCAGCGCCCGGTGCTGATTTTTCGGTCTTGAGCTCGCCCCTGAATTGGCCTTGCACGGAATCATACTTCAGCTGATACGCGAAATATTTGGCATCCGTGGTCACGTCCACGACCGCGACCACATCGAATTTTTTACCGAGCAACCCCTGATCCACCAAAGCGTTAAACACCAATCTGCCGATTCGTCCGAAACCGTTGATACCGACTTTTACCGCCATGAATATACATCCTCCTATGAAGTTGATTTATTTGAGTAAAATAGATCGTTAGTATAGCGGATTATCTTTCGCCTGACAAGAAATATTATGAAACAAGGGTTAAACTTCTTCGGGACTGTCGTGCGTCTCTCTATTTTTAAAAAAACATATTATTAGTCCTTTCTTCATGCCGCCGCATACACACTTTGTCCGGCGCCATAGTAGGCGTCAAAAACATGCTGGAACACGGCTGTCGTTTTTTGTTCAAACAGTTCCGGCGTGTAAACCCTCGGTAAGCCCTGATCCAGTAGTTTTTCGATGGTCACCCGCACTTCGGCGCGGGCCTGCTGGCGTTTGCGCCAATCCAACACCAGTTTTTCTGCCTTGAGCGTGACTAATAATTCCCGGGCCGTGGACTTCACTTTTTCCCGGTCCGTGTCGCTCATTTCGATTTGCGGCTTGGTCAAGATGTCAAAAAGCGCCAGTTCTTCTTCATTCAATCGCTCGCCCACGCCCCGCCGTTCTTCTGCATTCAAACTTTGGGCAAAAGCCAATAATTGCTCGAAGAATTCCTCGGCGTTGAGGCTGCCCGCATTATAGGCGTCAATCATTGCCTGGAATTGCTCCAGATAATCCATGCGCGCGCGGTTAAGCCGCACCATAGCTATGAGCTTCTGCGCCACCGCCCCTTTGAGTCTTTCATTAATCGTGCGTTTGCGACCCGATTTGAATTTTTCAGCCAGCTTCTCAAAATCAATTTTACTCAGATCTATCAAGTGGTCATCGCCGTAAGACACGCTTGGCTCCCGGATTACATAGCCCTCTGT
>RPPU01000315.1 GCA_003819975.1 Desulfobacteraceae bacterium | reverse complement strand
TGATAACCAAATAGGTTCTTTCCCGTTGCGAATGGGGACATGACGATTAACAGTCTCAAGGTCGAAAATCTATCTAAAGCGCCAAAACCGGAAAAACCACAGATGAATCCTTTTTAACGAGGAAGAGGAATGAAAAAGCCGATAAAAATCGATCTTTATATCCGCATTCGGGCTATTCTGGAATCGGCTCGCGCAACCGTTGCCAGGTCAGTGAACACGACACAGGTGATTGCAAACTGGTTGGTCGGTCGCGAGATTGTTGAGGAGGAACAGCATAAAGAAATTAGAGCCGAATATGGTGCGTCCGTACTTTTTGATATTTCTCGAAAGCTTCAGGAGGAATTCGGCTCCGGATATTCGGTCGATAATCTTGAATTATTCCGTCGTTTTTATGCAAATTATCCGGATTTAATTTCCGACGCACCGCGTCGGAAATCCGCCTTTAACGCACAAGCCGGGATCGATGAAATTCCCGTCACATCAACACGAAAATCCGACAAAGGAATAAATACCCTTTCCGCCCAATCTTCAATTCAACACGCACCACATGGTGAATCATGGAAACCTGGTCGGCTCAATCCGAACCTTTCGTGGACACATTATCGCACATTACTAAAAGTCAAAAGAATTACGGTGCGTAATTTCTATGAAATTGAAGCCGTAAAAAACGGTTGGTCCGCACGGCAACTCGAACGGCAGATTAATTCTCTATTGTTTGAACGTTTATTAAAAAGCCGCGATAAAAAAGGCGTTCTTGCGCTTGCCAATAAAGGTCAGGCGGTGAACAAGCCGATCGATGTCATTAAAGACCCTTATGTCTTGGAATTTCTTGACTTGCCCGAATCGCACCAATTGGTTGAAACCAAACTTGAAACCGCGCTGATTTCCAAGCTCAAAGATTTTCTTCTTGAATTAGGCAGCGGTTTTGCCTTTGTTGAGCGGCAAAAGCGATTGACGCTGGAAGGCGATCATTTCTACCCGGATCTGATCTTTTATCACATCAAACTTAAATGTTATGTCATTATCGAGCTCAAGACCCAAAAACTGAATCACGGCGATCTCGGGCAGATGCAAATGTATGTTCACTATTACGACCGGGAAATAAGAGGCAAAGATGAAAACCCCACCATCGGCTTGATCCTCTGCACCGACAAGAACGATATGGTGGTCAAGTATGTGCTCGATAAGAAACAACGGCAAATTTTTACCAGCCGCTATCAGTTCCATTTACCGACCGAAGAAGAACTGCGCAAGGAACTGCAGCGCGAAATGGAAATGCTGGCACTGCCCGAACCGGTCAAGAAAATCCGTAAATCCGTCCGGAGATCGAAATGAATAAACAGGATAACCAAGCTGACGTCCTGAATCCAATTTTAAAAGTAAAAGTAAAAGGGACAGGCCGATAATGACTTGACATATACTTTTACTTTTTGTAAGATTTAGACATAAATTCAAAAAAGTATTTAAAAAGAATAGTGTTTTGAAAACAATTAGTTAGGAGGATATTGGTTATGCCGCGAATAGCCCGTTTGATCGTAAAAGATGAACCTGCGGTTTATCATGTCATTTCCAGAACCGCTCTGAAAGGGTTTGCGCTGGAAGACCAGGATAAAGATTATTTCCTGAATTTGATCCGCCGTTTAAGTAAGGTCTATTTTACCGAAGTCTTGGGCTTCTGCATCATGGGTAATCATTTCCATCTGCTGGTAAAAATGCTGGTGCCGGAGGAATTTTCGAACGAAGATCTGCAGAAAAGATATAAGCTTTATTACGGAGGCAAAAACAAGATCGGCATGACTCAAGGGCAGATTCCCTTTTACCAAAATAGATGGAGCAACTTGTCGGAATATGTCAAGGAGATTAAGCAAACTTTTTCCAAATATTATAACCGTACCCATGATCGTAAAGGTTACTTCTGGTCTGAACGGTTCAAAAGCTTGATAGTGGATAATGGCGAGACCTTGATTAATTGCCTGGCTTATATTGATTTAAATCCGGTTCGGGCAGGAATCGTTGCGAAACCGGAGGAATATCGCTGGAATTCGTTGGGGTATCATGTGCAAACCCGGAATAAAGAAGAGTTTTTATCTCTGGATTTTGGGTTAACAGAGTTCGATGTTAAACAGGAAAGTGAACGTTTGCAATATTACCGGAAATACGTATACGAGAAGGGCGGATTAGCCAAAGGCAAAGAACAAAAGGGATCTGATTTAACCGCCCTAGATCGATTCAAATACCGGACCCGTTATTTCAGCGACAGCGGGATTATCGGGACTAAAGAGTTTGTGAATAGGCTTTATCAGCAGTTTAAGAATCATTTTGGTTCACGCCATGAGAAAGAACCCAGAACGATTCGAGGGCTGGAGGGGATTTATTCCCTTAAGCGATTGTCGGAGAGTATTTAATGGTTATGCGAAGATGTAATCCTTTTTATAGTATTCTTTATCGCGATTAAACCCATTTTCTAAAACTCATCTCTTTTTTTGGAACCCGCATCAATTTTTGCGTTTTATTGAAATCTCGGGTCAATAAACAAGAATATTCCAGGATAATCAAGTTATGCCGGAGCTCTTAATAGCATTTAAAGAGCATCAAGGGGTATGCTCCATTCTCGAATTATCATTATTATCATTATCGACCTGTCCCCTTCTCTTCTCTTCTTATCGCTAACCTCCAAAACAATTAAAACAAATACGTTGGCAACAAATTTGTTTTTATTATATTTATTAGAATAACATTATTGAGATATCTTAATAGACAGGACCGATCATCGATGATAGACCAAATTCTTTATGAGCGACTATACCGCACTGTTGTAAGGGCCATATCCTGCGTTTAATAAAAAAAAAGGATCGATTATAAAGAATGATTATTTTAGACAAGCCTTACGTATCGGATTTCCTCAAAAATGAAATTACCCGTCATAGCTGGCCGGTGCTGGATAATGCCGTGGCCCGTGCTGAGCTGGAACCATCGTGCTGCCGGTTGTATGACGACGCCGGTTTTACGCGTTTATATGTGCCGGGTATAACCCGGTTATATTGCAATTCGGAGAATTCCATCGGCTGGATCGCGGAACATCTGCCGCATACAGCGCTCCCAGATATGATCAATCGCTGCAAAGATAAGGTGCGATTCAGAAAGTTGCTGGCACCTATGTATCCGGATTTCTTCTTCAGGAGCGTCACCTTGAGAGAAGCCCTGACGCTGAATCCGCGCGAACTGTCTTTTCCCTGCATTATCAAACCCGCAGTGGGCTTTTTTAGCATGGGAGTCCATAGGGTCGATTCCCATACGGAGTGGCCGGAAACGTTATCGGCGATTCAAACGGAATTAGATAAAGTTCACGGCCTGTATCCGGATACCGTGATGGACGGCTCGCGTTTTATTATAGAAGCATGTCTTGAAGGCGAAGAGTATGCCGTGGATGCTTACTTTGACAATCAAAAGCAGCCGGTCGTGCTGAATATTCTGCACCATGTGTTTGCATCCGGCAAAGATGTTTCCGACCGGGTGTATTCCACTTCGACTGACATTATTTCCCGTTGGCTTGCGCCCTTTACCGCTTTCTTGACCCAGGTGGGGCAACACGCGGACCTCCATGATTTCCCCGTGCATTTGGAATTGCGCGTGGAAGCGGATGGACGCCCCGTTCCGATCGAGATAAATCCCATGCGCTTTGCGGGGTGGTGCACCACGGATATAGCTTTTTATGCCTGGGGGATTTCTCCCTATGACTATTATTTCAATAACCGTAAACCCGATTGGGAGGCACTGACCGCTTCGCGCGCGGGACGGTTGTGGTCCATTGCCGTGGCCGAATTACCCGCCGGCATTGCTCCCGCAACCGTTACGTCCGTGGATTACGAAGGCCTTGCCGGCCAATTTGAAAACCTCCGCGAAATACGCCGCATCAATTGGCGGGAATACCCCGTTTTGGCCATGCTCTTTCCGGAAACACGGATAGAGGCGGCCGAAGAGTTGAACCGCTTTCTGCACGCCGACCTCACGCGCTATGTACGTACTTAGAAAGAAGGACAGGGCACAATTTTTTCCTGAAATTTTTTTTTAAAACCTGCCCATACAACTCATTATTTATACAGAGGATATCTCATTATCATTTTTGTGATATCCTGTACTATTAGATTCATGGTTCACGACGGCCGGTTGTTATATTTTAATCGGTTCACCACTCTCCAACCGTGAACTGTGAACCGTGAACTCCGGATGACAGCTTCACGTCATCCGTCTCTCGAACCCAAGCAGTTACTAACCTTCATTACTAACCTTCATCGCTCACCAGCCTGCCGTCCGCCAGTTGCAGGGTGCGGCGGGCGTATCCGGCGCAGAGCGGGTTGTGCGTCACCATGGCAATTGTTATTTCGTTGTCTCTTGATGGAACTATGATACGAATTCAATGACGTCGCCGCATTGCACCCGGCCTTCCCGCAAAACCCGGGCAAAAATACCTTCGCGCGGCATAATGCAATCGCCGGCTTGATAATAAATCGCACATTTTTTAAGGCATTCCTTGCCGATTTGGGTTATTTCGACCAGGGCGTTTTCCCCGACTTGCAGGCGCGTGCCGACCGGTATGGTTTTCCAATCGACCCCGCGGGTGGCGATATTTTCGGCAAAGTCGCCAAAAGTTACTTTCAGGCCTCTCTCCCGGGCTTGATCAATGCTTTCGGATGCTAAAAAACTCACCTGCCGATGCCAATCCCCGGCATGGGCATCCCCTTCCAGACCATGTTCCTTTTTAAGAAAAGCCTCGTTTACTTGGGTTTTACGGGTGCCTTTTTTTAAGCTAACCGCAATGGAGACAATTTCCATGATACATTTACCTTTCCGATATTCGGATACAAACCTATTTTTATCTATTTAGGTCTATTACTGGGCTTTGTCAATCCTCTCCGGATTAGTTGCTTAAAATCAATGAGTTATAACATAATTCTTGGGATCTTGATTGTTTTCATGCCGCCTAAGTAAACTTCTGTCTGGATTTATACTGAATCAGGCTATATATTAAGCCAACAAGAGGGTTCAGATTCACGGAACGGATGACGAGAAACGATCATCCGGAGTTCACGGTTGAAAACCGGAAAACATTAAAGAATAGTTACCTTTTTAGTGAAAATGATTTGCCGCTTGCGACCGTTAATCTGATAACTTGAATGAATCGAGGAGGCTTTCAAAACATGCAAAAATATCTAATTATCGGCAATGGCGTAGCCGGGACCACCGCCGCCGAACAAATCCGCAAACAAGACCCCAATGGATCCATAACCATATTAAGTGATGAAGATCTGCCTTTTTATTATCGCCTGCGGCTCAATGAATATCTTTCCGACGATTTGGCTGAAAACGCTTTGATCGCCAAACCCACGACTTGGTACCGACAACACAACATTGAATTGAAGCTCAATACCCGCGTCATTGGGGGAAATCCAGCGAACCGGGTCATAGAAAGCCAGGACCGTCAAACTTTTTCTTATGACCGCCTGTTGCTCGCCTCCGGCAGCCGTTCCTTTATGCCGCCCATTAAAGGAGCAGATAAACCCGGTGTCTTTGCCTTGCGTTCCATTCAGGACGCCCGGCGCATCAAAGAATTTGCGCAACAAGCAAACAATATCGTGATTATCGGCGGCGGTCTTTTGGGATTGGAAGCGGGCAATGCCTTACGAAAAATCGGTAAAAAAGTCACCCTCGTAGAAACCTTCGGCCGTCTGCTGCCGCGCCAGTTGGATGAATTTGGCGGCCAAAGACTCCTGACCCTGTTGAAGGAGATGGGGTTTGACTTCCGCTTGGCAGCAAAAACCAAAGAAATCCAAAGCTCGGACCGC
>RPPU01000314.1 GCA_003819975.1 Desulfobacteraceae bacterium | reverse complement strand
CGCAATATTTGGGAGGCAAGAAACAGGAGGATTTAAAGGGTATCGGTGTATACGGCGATCCTGGTCTGGCGGAAGCCGTTAAAAAAGATATCTATGGCGTCGGTTACAACAACCTTAATTATGCATATGATGTAAAAACGGGATTGCCGATCAACGGGATCAAGGTTATCTCGATCGATGTGAATGAAAACGGGGTATTGGATCCCGAAGAAGATATCAGCACCAAAGAAAAGGCCATTGCCTCCATTAAAAAAGGCGTTTATCCGGCGCCTCCGGCCAGGGATTTGTATCTGGTTGTAAAGGAAAAATATAAAGAGCCCGCCAAAAGTTTCGTGAAGTGGATTTTAAATGACGGCCAGAAATATGTGAATGAGGTCGGCTATATCGGCCTCACCGAAGAACAAATCCAACAAGCTATGAAGAAGTTGGAACAATAGGCATCGGAGACTCATGAGACGCAGAAAACTCAAAGATTTTTTGGCCGTGCAGGCCGTCCGGATGTCCATCCTTTTTCTGAATTTCGTCGTTTTTATCATCGTCGCCTGTCTTTTCATCAAGGCAAAACCACTTCTTTCCATGCATTCCTTCGTTCATACGGTTTTTTCAACAAACTGGCATCCCCTCAACGGGCATTTCGGTTTTTATCCGTTTATCATCGGCACGCTGGAGGTGACGGGCATTGCCATGGTCATCGCGGTCCCGGTCTGCCTTTTGAGCGCCATCTATTTATCGGAATACGGCAACAAGCGTTTTAGGGAGTTCATCCGGTTCGTGAACGATATTCTTGCGGGCATCCCTTCGGTTGTTTACGGCCTCTGGGGGGTGATTGTGATTGTGCCGGCGGTGCGTCTTTTGGCCGCGTATTTCGGTATTCAAACCAGCGGATACAGTCTTCTGGCAGGCGGAGTCATTCTGGCCATTATGGTCATCCCGGTCATCATTTCCGTCAGCCTGGAGGTGCTCATGACCGTGCCGGCCGAAGCGCGCGAAAGTACCCTGGCCTTGGGAACGACAAAATGGGAAATGATCAAACATGTTCTCTTGCGCAGCTCCCTGCACGGCATTATCGCGGCGATCGTTTTGGGTTTTGCGCGCGCGTTCGGCGAGACCATCGCCGTGCTGATGGTGGTCGGAAATGTCGCCAAGGTGCCGTCATCCCTTTTTGATCCGGCTTATCCGTTGCCCGCCTTGATTGCCAATAATTACGGCGAGATGATGTCGATTCCGTTATACGATTCGGCCTTGATGTTCGCCGCGTTGATCCTGATGTTTATCGTGGGCCTGTTCAGTCTGATCGCCAATCTGACGCTTCTGCGAATAGAAAGAAAGGGGGGTTGATTGAAGAGGGCAAGAAAAATTGAAGAACAAGTATTCAAGGGGCTGATGGTTTTTTCACTGGCTTTGATCCTGTTGATATTCTGCGGTATTATCCTGGTCGTCTTGATCAAGGGAGCGGCGGCTCTGAACCTGTCCATGATCATCTCGGTCCCCAAGGGCGGGTATTATCTCGGAAGAGAGGGCGGGGTCGCCAATGCCATCGTCGGGTCTCTTTATCTCGCGTTCGGCGCCTCGCTGGTATCGATCGGCATCAGTCTGCCCGTCGCATTCGCCCTGCAAAAAGAGTTTATCAAGAGCCGCCGGTTCTCAATTTTTTCGAGATTGATGCTCGATGTCCTGTGGGGTACGCCGTCGATCGTTTACGGCGCATTCGGGTTTGTGGTCATGATGTATTTCGGCCTGCGGGCATCGCTGTTGGGCGGGATCATCGTGCTTTCGCTCCTGATGATGCCGATCATGATCCGGTCGATGGACGAGGTGATCCGTATGGTTCCGCTTGAGATGAAGGAAAGCGCGTATGCTCTGGGGACCACCAGGCTGGAAACGAGCCTGGCGGTTATTTTAAGACAGGCCTTGCCGGGAATTCTTACGGCCGTTCTGCTTGCTTTTGGGAGAGGGATCGGCGATGCGGCATCCATTCTTTTTACGGCGGGTTATACGGATTTCATCCCCCGAAGTATTTTGGATCCCGTGGCCTCCCTGCCCCTGGCTGTTTTTTTCCAGATCGGATCACCGGTCCCGGAGGTCCAGGAACGAGCCTATGCTTCTGCCCTGATCCTGCTGATCATCGTATTGCTTGTCAGCGTCATATCCAGGATTCTGGGTAAGCGTTTTTCAAAACATATTATAAAGTAGAGGTTTTTATGGCGCATATCAGCTTAAAAAACCTAAATATCCATTATGACGGTTATCACGCGCTTAAAGACGTGACGGTTGAGATACCGGACGGACGGATAACGGCCATCATCGGTCCTTCCGGATGCGGCAAGACGACGTTGCTCAAGAGTTTAAACCGGTTACTGGACCTGAACGATGAGATCCGGGTAACCGGCGATGTTCTGATCGACGGAGTGAATATCTATGCGCCCCAATCGGATGTTCTCGCCCTGAGAAAAAAAGTGGGATTTCTGTCGCAAAGGCCGTTTCCTTTGCCCATGTCCATCTATGACAATATTTCTTTCGGTCCCAGAATTCATAAGCAGAACGGGGGACAGATGTTGGGCCAGATCACGGAATTGGAAAAACACGTTCAGATTTTCGAATCTTCTTCAAAAGATATCTTCAAGGCGAAGCCAACAAAAAAAAACGGGGAGATGGATCTTTTAGTGGAAGGGTATCTGCGCCTGGCCGGGCTTTGGGATGAAGTTAAAGATCGTTTACACTCTCCGGCATCGCGCCTTTCCATCGGCCAGCAGCAACGCCTGGCATTGGCGCGCGCGCTGACGATCGAACCGAAGGTCATATTAGCCGATGAGCCGACCTCGGCCCTGGATCCCATATCCGCTCAGCTTATTGAAAAACAGTTTAAACTATTGAAGCAGCACTATTCCATTGTGGTCGTCACCCATATTCTGCGCCAGGCTCGTCGCATTGCCGATTATGTCATGTTTCTTTATATGGGCGAACTGGTCGAGCATGGCTCGGCTGAAGCCTTCTTTAATGCTCCCAGGCATGAAAAAACACGAGCCTATATTTCAGGAGAAATCAGTTAGCGTGAAAAACATCATCGAACCGCGCGCAGCCACGATCACCAAACAAGACCGGCGGGATCTCAACGGTCATTCATCCTTTATTTTGTGGTTTACGGGCATTTCGGGATCCGGCAAATCGACGCTTGCGCACGGACTGGAGAATGAGCTTTATAAATCAGGCATGCACACGTATGTCTTGGACGGCGACCGTGTCCGAACGGGGCTGAATCAGGACTTGGGTTTCTCGGCAGCCGACCGCAAAGAAAACATACGGCGGATCGGCGAAACGGCGAAACTTTTTGTCAATGCCGGCATCATTGTTTTGGCTGCTTTCATATCACCTTATCAAAAGGACAGGGCCTTGGCCAGAAGCTTGGTTGAAGCGCATGAATTTGTGGAAATTTACGTAAAATGCCCGCTCCGGGTTTGCGAGGAGCGGGATGTCAAGGGCTTTTACGAAAAAGCGCGGGCCGGGGTCATCAAGCAATTCACCGCCCTTGACGATCCTTATGAAATTCCCGAAAACCCCGATCTGGTTGTGGAAACGGATCAGGCAAGCAGTATTCAATGTATCAATCGGATTTTACGATATTTGGAAGCCAATCACCTGCTGAAGCGCGGCGCTTGATCCCGCTAAAGTCGTATTGGCGTTAACTTCATGGCAGGATTACTAAGATAAAAATTGTAATGCCATGCGGGAAAATCCCCCCTGTCTCTCCTTTTAAGGGGAAAACTAAGCTTTCTCCGTTTTGGTTAATGGACGAGGTCTCCCCCCCTTTTATACAAAGGGGAAACAAGCGGGATTTGAGTGAAATTCGATTATAAAGCCGTTATCAGAACCTAAACACAAAGGACTTCTATGATGGATCATTTGACCAAATTGGAAGGCATCAGCGTCCACATATTGCGCGAGGCCTATTCGAATTTCAAAAGCTTGGGAATGTTATGGTCGATCGGAAAAGACAGCACGGTTTTGCTGTGGTTGGCGCGCAAGGCATTTTTCGGACATGTACCTTTTCCGCTCATTCATATCGATACAACCTTTAAGATTCCCGAAATGATCACCTACCGCGACCGTTTGACTCGGGAGTGGAAATTGAATATGGTCTACGGCATTAATGAGAAGGCTTTGAATAAAAAGCAGACTTTTCCGGACGGCTGTGTGGATCGGATTACTTGTTGCCGTCTATTAAAAACCGAAGCGCTTAAAAACACGGTGAACGGGAAAGGACCGCGTTATCGTTTTGATCATAAAAAGGAAAATTATGTTTTGGATACGAACGATGAATCGTTCAGCGGAATCATTGTGGGAGCCCGCTCGGACGAAGAGGGATCGCGGTCAAAGGAACGGTATTTTTCCAGTCGCGACCGGGAAAACCTCTGGGATATCGGAGACCAGCCGCCGGAGTTTTGGAACCAGTTTAAAACCGATTTTGCGCCCGGCACGCACGTGCGTATTCATCCTTTGCTGGACTGGACCGAGCTGAATATCTGGGAGTATATAAAAAAAGAAAAGATACCGACGGTTTCGCTTTATTACAATCAGGGAGACGGCAAACGCTACCGATCGCTGGGGTGCCACCCTTGCACCTTCCCGATCGAATCTCGCTCGCGCACGGTCGATGAAATCATTGATGAGTTGGGAAGCGGGAAGTTGAAGAATATCGCGGAACGTTCGGGACGCGCGCAAGACAAGGACGACGGCGGCGGCTTGGAAACCTTACGAAGGGAAGGATACATGTAGGTCATGATAAAAGCGGAGATCTCCAGGGAAAAAATGAATATTGTCATTGTGGGTCATGTGGATCACGGCAAAAGCACTATTGTAGGCCGGCTCCTGGCCGACACCCAATCCCTGCCGGAAGGCAAGCTCGAACAGGTCAAGTCTTTTTGCCTGAAAAATTCAAGACCGTTTGAATATGCTTTTTTAATCGATGCCTTGAAAGACGAGCAGGCCCAGGGGATCACGATCGATTCGGCCCGTGTATTTTTCAAAACAAAAAAACGGGATTATATCATTATTGACGCGCCGGGGCACATTGAATTTTTGAAGAACATGGCCACCGGCGCATCCCATGCCGAAGCGGCGCTGCTCGTTATTGACGCCAACGAAGGGGTTCAGGAAAATTCAAGACGTCACGGATACATGCTTTCCATGTTGGGCATCAAGCAGGTTGCCGTGTTGGTCAATAAAATGGATTTGGTTTCGTATAAAAGAAGAATATTTGAAAGTATTGTGGAAGAGTATTTACGATTCCTTTCAAATATTAACGTTACCCCGGTTTGTTGCGTGCCGATCAGCGGCACGACCGGCGACAATATTGCCGTCTCCAGTGGGATGATGCCTTGGTATGATGGCAATATTGTTCTTCAACTCCTTGACGGCTTTGAAACGGAAAAACCGTCGATCGACAAGCCGTTCCGGATGCCGGTTCAGGACGTGTACAAATTCACGAATTTCGGAGACAACCGCCGGATCATCGCCGGTACCGTGGTCACCGGCAGCATTCAAGCGGGGAATACGATCGTGTTTTATCCGTCCGGCAAGAAAGGCAAGATCAAAAGCATTGAAGCGTTCAATCAGTCCCAACCGGAAGCGGCGGCCGCCGGACTTGCCACGGGGCTAACGTTATCCGAGCAGGTTTATATCACCCGGGGTGAGATTGCCTGTAAGGCGGATGAAAGCAAACCGAAAATAACCACGCGTTTGAAGGTCAGTCTGTTCTGGCTGGGCAAAAGACCCATGACCAAGGAAAAAGATTACGGGTTGAAAATCGGCACGGCAAAAGTGTCGGCAAGGATTGAAGAAATATCCCGAGTCATCAACGCCTCTAATTT
>RPPU01000313.1 GCA_003819975.1 Desulfobacteraceae bacterium | reverse complement strand
CGCCTTTTAATATGGCTTGTTTGCAGGTCCGGCACTTGGCCCGGCCCCTAGGGGCCGTTTCGATCATGTGGGTAAATGAGGGCCTTGTTATGTCACCTTTTTTTGCATTATTTTTATCCGATACGCTTTATGTCCGTCTAAATCCGCAATGCGGACAAAAGGCGCTTTTACATTTGTCTCCGAATTCATTATAAACCATATTTCTTTACTGCAAAACCGTCCGATCGTTTTTTACTTCATCCGGATTATAAAAGCTCTTTGCATTAAGAATATAATACATGATCGCCGTATCGCCAAATTTCAAATACTTCAGAAACACCTCATTGGCCCATTTATTACAAAGAAACTCGCGAGTAGTATCAGGCATTCTAAGATAGATTGCTCCGATTTTTTGAACCTGAACATAATGATAGTACTCATGAACCAAAGAGGACAATACATAGGCAAGTCCATGCCTTAAGCCGATACATATGATGCATTTTTCGATTCGATCGGGAGAATTGGTTAAAGCAAAAAGACCACCTTCCCCCAATTGGTATTTATCGAGGATCATATCGGCCTGATGGCCGTATATGAGTTCCAGAGGAGGTTTTTCATAAGATAAAGTTCCGTAAAATTGTATGAGTTTATCAATAGAGCCACTCATCCTTTGGGCGGCAAGGCCGCCATTGTTCATTTCATTTAATATATTCGTTCGTCTTGCAAGTTCATCGTCACATAGTCTTGCCCGACGAGTTTGATGCCATTCCTTACTATACATATGAAGTTCTCCTTTTTATATTTGATTCGTTTAAAGTTTTTCCAATTGCAGGGATATTCATCGATGCAAATAAGAACAATATGGCATAACCGGTTAATAAATTCGCTTTTCCATCATCTCATGATCGCAATGAAACACCGCGGCGCAATGTTGTTCATTGGGCAGGGTACTGATAAAACAATGGTCGCATTCCAACGCCCCAATATCCACCAGGTCGATCATTTCCTGTTCCGAAATACCGCCTCGCCCGATCTCCTCCCCTATTTCCTCGGGTGTTTTCTTTAAGTTATCGGGATTGATCTTAATATCGTCGTTTGTCATACTCACATCGCGTCCCATTTCGAGGACTTCCACTTTTTCCGACAGGTCCGACAGGTCCGACAATTCCTCCGAGGGCCGCCAACCGTAATACTTTTCATAGTCGTCTAAAACCGCATTAGGTCCGGAAACTTCTCGATACCCCTTGCCTGTTTTTTCCCTGATCAGCTTTTCTTGTTCGGCCAACGCCTTGCCGTTGTCGGCAAAACTTTTGGTCTTGGTTTGGCCGTTGGTACCGATCTTTCCGAAGCGCACGGTCAACTCGTTCCCAACGACCTCGATTGCCCAAAACTTATTGGAATGGCCATCTAATAATTCGAAACGTTTCATAAACTCTCCTTTCTTTCTGCTGATATTGATTTTTGAATTCATTACGGAAGAGGAAGAATTTAGACAGGATTAACAGGATTTATTTTCTGTTCTCTTAACCTCTTGCCCTTGTTAATCCCGTTAATCCCGTCAAATCTCTTAATCTCTTGCCTCTGTTAATCCCGTTAATCCTGTCAAAAATAGGTCTTCATTCGCGCTTCCTTCATTTCTTCCATCCGCGTAAATTTTATGATAGCGCATTAATGCTTTTGCGTCCCGCGCGGATACGGCTAAATGAAACGTCGGGCAGCTCTTTATCTTCAGTTCCACCATCAGATTATATCCATAGAGAACAGCATCGGAATCGTTTGCCAACATATTGTTTTCAGCCATATGGTATTCGATTGCGGAGTACGGGACGAATATCGGTCTGAATAAAAAACGATAAGGAAAGCGCGGCGACAGGTCAAAGCCGTTGACGTAAGGTTTTATTCTAAAATTCTCGAAAAACATATTATTAACTTGCGAACGGGTAATGATTACGTTGCCGATTGCCGGAGAACCATCGAACGGATATCTACCGGCCAACATCCCCCAATCCGCGAATATATAAAATGTACGCATTAAAAGCGCAATAAAAACGATAAAGCCGATAATGCTCAGACAAATGTTAATATCCCGTTCCAATTGATGGCTGAAGGCGATCGTCGCAAATAAATAAACGAAAAAATAAACGAGCGTTGCGCCAAACCAGGCGATTTTTTTAAACATTTTTTTCTATCCATCGCTTAAAACGCATTTTCCCGGGTACACCGCCGCCGTCTATTGCTCGAAAATATATCCGTAAAGCACTTCCCGAAAAATCTTATCTTCTCATCGAATATATCTTATGTTCCGATCCAAAAGTACTCCACTTCGGAAAAATCAGCTTTTCTAAGTTTATTCATGTCCATGGCTATAAGATAATTTCCATCTCCACCATCGTTAAATTGCAGCAACAAGTTGTCTCCAATCGCATCTTCCAACCCTTTCGATTGATAATCCGTCGGTTTTCCGAAAAAACGATCCCCATTAGGTTTCGGAAGCGTTTTATTTGAATTGCCGATTAATTTATTTATTCCTGATATCAGTTTTTTGGGAAGAGCTTTGATAAGATCGACAACGGCAAAAATATCGGAACATCCGGGATCGAAATAAAAATTGGGATTAAAACTCAAAGGAAACTCCGGATACTCACTATTTAAGGATTTGTCGGAATGGAACACTCTCAAGGCATCGGCGCCATTTGAAGCATAAAGAAGTAAATTGGATTTATGATCCAAATCCGAAAAAAAATATAAATACCCGGTATTGGGCAATACATCAAACGGATCCAACGTTTTTACATCGCCGAGACATATTTGTGCAATAAGAGCATGACTTGAAGGACAGGCGAAATTTTCGGGGAAATGCGCTTTCCCTCCGAATTTCGATGAGCCCAAAACCGGTTCGCCGGATATCGGCTTTTTGCCTCTTAATATTTCAATGATATATTCAAAACCCGATTTTAAAGTATCATAGGTTACTTTAGTGTTATATTTTTTATTAAAAAGCTTAAGTTTCGGACTATCAAGGTCGTTTCATCAATAAGCTTATCTACTTGTTGTTTTATATTATTCCATCTGGAATTTTTAATTAAAGGAGAAGCGGTCGATTGCGCAATATTATTTTCTTTTTTAACGGAATCGGCAATAAGGGAATTAATGTCTAAAAAAGCAAAAGGCTCACCGGATTGTGTGCGGATATCTTCAAAGTCATTGCCGACACAACCATAGATTGCATCTTTATATAGCTCCGCCAAATCGTGCATTTCTCCATAATCCTTGGTAATGGTGCGATTGTTAATTTTTAAAATAACGCATTGTTCTTCCGTATCGACAATAATATCATGTTTCTCTTCGCAGGCAACGAAAGATTGTTTTATTTTCATTTGACTATCCTTTCTAAACTTGGAATTCATTGACGCGCACTTACGCCTTCCGTGAACAACGGAGATTTTATCGTCCCGCCAAGCGTTGTCCTAATGGTTTAAATCGTTTTTTCGTTCCGGTTCCCAAAAAACAAAACCGCCTTGGCTTTTTTTGGAAACAGATGTCGGGCGCACCATCGAAAAACTGGGCCGGATTATGTTGCCGGCCGAACATCTCGAAGCATCCTTGTCGCCCGGATGGATCCGGCTCCCGCAAAATCCGTGAGACCCGGAACGCCGAAAGCCTCGAGTTTCTTCCGGATCAAACGCGTTTTCCGTCTCTTCGGCAAACCGCAAAACGCCTTTTAATATGGCTTGTTTGCAGGTCCGGCACTTGACCCGGCCCCTAGGAGCCGTTTCGATCATGTGGGTAAATGAGGGCCTTGTTATGTCACCTTTTTTTGCATTATTTTTATCCGATACGCTTTATGTCCGTCTAAATCCGCAATGCGGACAAAAGGCGCTTTTATAACTGTTTCCATATTCATTATGGACCAGCTTTCCGCATCGCGGACATTTATCGGCTTTTCGCTTTATGAAACCCAAGACAATCAAACTGAGAAAAACACCGATGAGTGCCGAAATGGCGGTTAATGGGCGAACGAGCAACCGGTGAAGCAAAGAAGGTTTGCTCTCCCGTTTTGAAACGACATCGTGTTTGGAGCCGTCATGACCGTCAACCGACTCTTGATCGAATTGAATCTTGGACGGCTCTTGTTCCTTATTGATGCTGCATAAACTGCCCGAAAAACAAAAAAACGAAATGATGAAAAAAACGATCGATCCGATTTTAATTTTTTTCATAACACTCATGCTTCCTCAACCTTGTATCGATGCGTATACGGATTATCCATTGTTGTCGGCATCGAAAAGCAAGTTCCCCGATCATAAAAATGGTCGCCAATCGATCCCGGCGTCGCGTTTTTTAGAGAGCTGCAGCCCATTTGCCTGAATGGTTGTCCTAATCCATTAATAAGTTCGGCTACAGACCTCTTACATAAGCCAACAACCCCTGTTGATAAAGGATTTTTTGAATCAGAATCTTCATCGCTTCGGGGGCCAGCATGGTCGTCGGCATGAAGACATGGGCGAATTTCCTCGTTTCCCATGTTTTGCTGTTCACAACCAGAATCTCCAAACTGACTTCACTGTAAGAGCCATGAAAATTATACACGGGCACGGCCATATCGCCTGTGATGAACAATCCTTCCCCGAAAACATCCCTTAGATTTCGGAGACAGGCCGGATCTTTAAAACATTTTTTAAGATTCAGACCCATGACCTTTTGTTTGGCAACATCCGGAGGCATGGTCGCGGGAATAATCCTTTTTATTTCACCGTGAAAGGCGTCCGCAAAAGTGCTTAGGATCTCGTTTTTGGCTTTAAAATCCCAAATCCGGTCTCCGGTACAGTAAAAAGGCAGAACGATAACCTGGTTATAATTCTTATTCACGATGTTTTCCGGATTGTATTTCAACTGTTTGGCCTCATAAGGCCTGCCGTCCACGTACAATCGAGCCGTCACCATGCCGTCCGCCAATTTACTCTTAAGGCTTTTTTCCAGGAAAAGCGTATAATAAAGCAAAGGATCGGTTTTATGATATTTTGGGTTCAATTCCTGTTGTTCATCATATATCTTTATTCCATTGTTGTTCTGCAGCTGAACGCGGACCTGATATTTTTCCGGTTTGGAATAATCCGCCGCAGCCACAAAAACCAACTTGACGTCCGAATCGTAAAACTCCTCCGCTTCCGGATAGGCGTTTTTAAACGTCTCAATCGCCGGTTCGTTCGTGAAAATATAAAACTTCGGGTTTTTGTCGCCGCCGTATGCGAATGAAACCCCAATCCAAAGCAGCATCACGGTGATGATATACGATTTATTGACTGTAAATTTGTTCATCGCTACACTCTCCTTTCAAAAAAAATGCGTTTCAATATTTTTAGCACCTTTTTACCTCGGGCTCCGTACAGACTCGAAAAAATGAGACGATATCTTTTTCGATTTCCGTCCGAGGCGATAACCCAGCCAGAAATAGGGCGTCTTTTCGCCTTTTTCGCCATACCCTAAAAACTGCGCATGCGGGAAGGCAATGGAATCCGCAAATTGTTTGATTGCGTGTTCGACTTCCCGGATATCGAAGAGAGCTTCTTCAGAAAATACATATTCCTTCTCTCCTTTCTCTGAGGAATCAATACCGGCAATCCCGCCTTGCTTTTTCAGGGTTTTCTCGGCTTGCGCAAAGGACAAACCGTCGCGTGCCGCAAAAAAACTGGGAACATAATAATCGGTTCCGGGTTTGCGCGCAAATTCCACTATCAGATTCCCGGCTCGCTTGGTTTTCCTGTCCAGATTTCGGTATAATTCTCTAAGGACCTCCGGGGTCACCTTCGAAGCTATTTTGACCCGGCTGACCGCAACCACTGTTTTAATCTTAAGAGCATCGAACCGCTTCGTTATTTCGCCGAGTTTCTTTTTGG
>RPPU01000312.1 GCA_003819975.1 Desulfobacteraceae bacterium | reverse complement strand
GATTTCGATCTGCAAGTGACGATTGAAGAAGTTGTCGACATGCTGGCGATAAAAGTCCAAGAGAAAGGCCTGAAGCTGAGCTGTCTGATCGATCCGCAGGCGCCCATTCTGCTGCAAGGTGATCCGGGCCGGTTGCGCCAAATCCTGATCAATCTGACCAATAATGCGGTCAAATTCACCCAACAAGGCGAAATCGCCCTAGAATTGTCTCGGGAACAGGAAACCGATACTCAGGCCGTGCTGCGTTTTGAAGTCCGGGACACCGGCATCGGCATCCCCCAGGAACGCATGGACCGATTGTTTAAATCGTTTTCCCAAGTCGACGCTTCCACCACACGTCGGTTCGGCGGTACGGGCTTGGGATTGGCCATTTCCAAACAACTCGTGCAACTCATGGGCGGTGAGATCAAGGCGCAAAGCGAAGAAGGCCGGGGATCCGTCTTTTGGTTTACCATCCCCTTTAATAAGCAAACCGTTCATAAAATCGAACCCGCACAATCGGCCGATATCAAGGACCTCCGTGTCCTGATTGTGGACGATCATAAAACCAATCGCAAGATTCTCTCAACCTACTTGCAAGCTATGGGCTGTTTGACAAACGAGGCAGCCGACTCCTTGGACGCTTTGCAACAAGTCGCCAAAGCCGCGGGAGGAACAAATAAATTCGATCTGGTCCTGGTTGACCAAATGATGCCGGATATGGACGGCGAAACCCTGGGCCGGGCCATTAAGAGCACTCCCAATCTTCGGGAAACCAAATTGATGATGCTGACTTCTTGCGGCATGCGCGGGGATGCCATTCGCGCCAAGGAAATCGGTTTTTCCGCCTACTTAACCAAGCCGATCAAGCGCTCTCAGCTCTTGGATTGTCTGCTCATGACTTTTAACCAAAAAACCATGCAGGGAGCAGACAAGCAAACGCCTGTTTTGATCACACAACATACCCTGTCGGAAATAAAAAAGTACTCGATCCGCATCCTGCTGGCCGAAGACAACCTCATCAATCAAAAACTGGCTCTGCGGCTGCTCGAAAAGATGGGCTACCGGGCCGACGTGGCGGCCAATGGCAAGGAAGCAATCGAAGCCGTGCAAAAAAAGCAGTATCACTTGGTGTTGATGGATGTACAAATGCCGGAAATGGACGGCTTTGAAGCGACTCGTGCGATCCGTCAAGCGGAAGCTGAAAAGCGCCAAGGATCGCAAAATCAAGAAGGTCAGGCCGCTTCATCCTTGCCGAATATCCCCATCATAGCCATGACCGCCATGGCCATGAAGGGCGATCGGGAACAGTGCTTGGCCGCCGGGATGAACGATTACATAACCAAGCCGATTGAACCGCAAAAACTATCCGAGCTGCTCAATAAATACCTCACTATTCCTGAACAAGAAGATCAACAGGAACCTACGATTGCGGTATAGATCGGCATGGGCTGGATAGCAAAGATTTTTGGATTTTTGACAGGATGAACGGAAGGGGATCTCTAAAAATTTAAAAAAACAACAGCGACAGAAAATATTTTTAAAGGCCCGAGTCAACCGAATGACGAACAAACTTGAACAACTGGAAACGCAATTATCCGCTGCGACCTCTCCAGAGGAAAAAACCAACGCCTTGAATGCCCTGGCTTTCTATCTCAGGGAATTCAACCCGAAGCGGGGAGTCGAGCTGGCCCAAGCGGCTTATGAACTGGCCCGGGCTGCCGATGATGATATCGGAATTGCGCAAAGCTATGCCAACTTGAGCCATTGTAACAACCGTTTGGGAAAAAATATCATAGCTCTTTCACAAGTCATGGAAGCCATCACGCGGTTTGAAAAACACGGCCCATCCCGCGACCGGACCGATGCATTCTGCACCCTGGCGCGAATATATTGGATTCTGTCGGACTTTACCAAATCCCTCGAAACCGGCCTCACGGCTCTGGCCATGGCTCGCGAGATCCGCGATCCGAGCCTTGAAGCTTGGGCCTTACTGAACATCGGCAGTGCTCATGTGGAATCCGGAAATGACAAGGAGGGTTTGAACTTTTATCGCCAAGGTTTGGAGATCTATATTAAGCTGGGAGACATCGTCCAGCAATGTCGGATGTATAACAACATCGCCATCCCGCAATATCAACTCGGTGATTATGCAGAGGCCCTCGCCTGCGGCCTGGAAAGTCTGCGTCTGGCGCGGCAAATCGGGCACCAGCCGCTTGAATGCACCGTGCTCGGCACCCTTGGCGAGGCTTATGCGGCCATGGGTCGCTATCCGGAAGCCGTGGAATATTCTCTAAAAGCCATAGAGGTGGCGCAACAATGCGGTGTACGGTACATTGAAACCGGAGCCCTGATCGAAATAGGCAAAACCTATCGCAAGCTTGACCAGGATCAATCGGCCATCCAGTATTTCAACCAAGCCCTGGCGTTGGCCGTCGAATTGGGTGAAAATAAAAGAATTTACATTTGCCATGAAAATCTATACGAAATCTATAAAAAACAAAGCGCATTTGAACAAGCCCTAGAACATCATATTCAGTTTCATAATGTCAAGGAGACTGTTTTTAATTTAGAAAGCCAAACAAAGTTTCAAAGTCTGGAGATCGCCCACAAAACAGAGACCGCGCGTAAAGAAGCGGAAATAGTCCAACTTAAAAATGTCCGTCTCGAGCAAGAAGTCAAACACTCCGAAGCGGTCAACCAGGTCTTGTTCGCCATCTCCACCGCGGTCAACACCGTTGAAAATATAGATGATCTTTACAAATCCATTCATCAATCCTTGCATAAGATTATTGACACCAATAATTTTTACATCGCTCTTTATGACCGGGACAAAGACTCTATTGCTTTCCCATATTTCATCGATAAAATGGACGCTTTACCTGAAATCAATAAATTAACCGAGAAAAATGTCAGCCAATCGAGTTCGCTCACGGCTGAAATCGTCAAAACCGGCCGGCCTCTGTTTTACCGGAAGCAGGATATCCTGGAACGGGCTGAAAGGTTAAGTCTACCGCCGGTCGGAACCACGCCGGAACTCTGGCTGGGCGTACCCCTAAAAATCAAGAATGAAGTCATCGGCGCCATGGTGGTTCAGAGCTATGAAGATCCCGACCAATACGATCAAAAAGATGCGGATATCCTGGCCTCCGCCTCCGGACAGGTAGCGATCGCCATTCAGCGCAAAAGCGCCGAAGAAGCCTTGCGGGCCAGCGAACTCCGCATTAAAAACCTTTCCCAGCAAACCGAGCAATTCAGCCTGGTCGCCGCCTCCGTCATTGCCATAAAAGACGAACAAGAAGTTTTCAACCGCATCAGCAAGGCGATCATTGAATATTCGGACTTTAAAACTTTTTTCATGTCCTATTTCAAAGAAGCCCCGCCCTATCGGGATATTATCAGTCATGGCGGACTGGATGAAGAATTAATCGACAAGGTCCGAAAAGTCAATGCGCCCAAAGAGTATTATTATAAAATTTGCGATGCCGGCATAAAACTTGGTCAGTTTTCCTATTATCTGCCGCATACTAAAAAAGATGTCCTTAATAAAGAAGGGGCGATTTTCGGCACAGACCCCGTGCCGGATTCCGAAGATGCCTGGCACCCCGAAGATATGATTTTTGTACGCATGAATGACGACCAAGGCAACTTGATCGGGATGCTTTCGGCGGATTCTTCCAAATCCGGCAAAAAGCCGACCGCCGAAACCGTGCGGCCCCTGGAAATTTTTTCAAGCCTGGTCTCCCAGATTATTTTTTTTAACAAAACCCAAAAAGCCCTGAACATAGCCAAAGCCCGCGCTGAAAAAATGAACCAGGAGTTTCTAAAAATAAATCAGGCCCTGGCCGCGGCCATGGACAAGACGAACCAAATGGCCAAGCAAGCCGAAGCCGCCACGCGGGCCAAAAGCGACTTTCTGGCCAACATGAGCCACGAGATCCGCACGCCCATGAACGCGGTCATCGGCATGACCGGCCTTTTACTGGGTACGGAATTGAATCCGGAGCAGAAAGAATACGCACAACTCGTGCGCGCCAGCGGCGACGCTCTGCTGCACCTGATCAACGATATCCTGGATTTTTCCAAAATTGAGGCCGGTAAACTGGAACTGGAGGTTATCGATTTCGATCTTCAGGTAACCGTTGAGGAAGTTTCCGATATGCTGGCTGTCAAAGCCCGGGAGAAGAACCTGGAACTGAACTGTCTGATCGATCCCCAGGCGCCGGTACTGCTCCGAGGTGACCCGGGCCGGTTGCGCCAAATCCTGATCAATCTCACCAACAATGCCGTGAAGTTTACCGAGCAAGGCGAAATCACCCTGGAGTTGTCGCTGGAGCAGGAAATCGATACCCGAGCCGTGCTCCGTTTTGAAGTCCGGGATACCGGCATCGGCATTCCCCAAGAAAGCATGAACCGGCTGTTTAAATCTTTTTCCCAAGTCGACACTTCCACCACCCGCCGTTTCGGCGGTACAGGTCTGGGATTGGCCATTTCCAAACAACTGGTGCAACTCATGGGCGGCGAGATAGAAGTTAAAAGCGAAGAAAATAAAGGATCTGTTTTTTGGTTTATCATCCCCTTTCCAAAACAAACCGCTCATAAAATCGAACCGGCCCCATTGGCCGATATCAAGGGCCTCCGTGTTTTGATTGTGGACGATCATAAAACCAATCGCAACATTCTCGCGACCTATCTGGCCGCCATGGGTTGTCTGCCCGACGAGGCCGCAAGTTCCCGGGACGCTCTCCAACAACTCATCACGGCCGCGGAAGCAAAAAACAAGTTCGACCTGGTTCTGGTTGACCAAATGATGCCGGATATGGACGGCGAAACCCTGGGCCGGGCTATTAAAGATATGTCCAGCCTCCGGGACACCCGACTGATTATGTTGACCTCCGGCGGCATGCGCGGAGACGCCAAACGCGCCAAGGAGATCGGGTTTTCCGCTTACTTAACCAAACCAATCAAACGCTCCCAGTTGATGAACTGTCTGCTTATGATTTTTAATCAAAAGACCGTATCAGGAGCAGATAGGCAAGAACCTCTTCTGATCACGCAACATACCTTATCGGAAATCAAAAAACACGCCATTCGGATCTTACTGGCTGAAGATAACCCCATCAATCAAAAGCTGGCCCTCCGGCTCTTGGAAAAGAACGGCTACCATGCTGATGCCGTAGCAAACGGCCTGGAGGCGGTCGAAGCCTTGCGCAAGATTCCTTATCACCTGGTCTTGATGGATGTGCAGATGCCGAAGTTGGACGGGTTCGAAGCCTCGCGGCTTATCCGGGGCCCGGAATCGGGCGTGCTTAATCCGAATATCCCGATCATCGCCATGACCGCCATGGCCATGAAAGGCGATCGGGAAAAATGTATGGCAGCCGGGATGAACGATTACCTGACCAAACCGATCGAACCGCATAAATTATTTGAACTGCTTAATAAATATCTAAATGTTTTTTGATCCTGAAAAGAATAGGATCAAAAAACATATCGACAAAAGATTATTGATGAGGGTAGTCGCGGGCTTCAGCCTGCGTCATATCGCAGACTAAAGCCTGCGGCTACCAAGAAAAAATATGCAATGTTGGGGTTTCTTTACTGCTCGGCGCTAAAATATTGTTTCTTCAATTTCAAGACGGGTAATCATCCCCTCCCGCAGAATTCGCGGCGGATCGACCGTTACATCCAGGATCGTGGACCCCACGCCCCCCTTGGTGGGACCGCCGTCCAAAACCAGATCGACCCGGTCGCCCAAAGAATCCAAAACAGCTTGCGCATCGCTTAGGGCAGGTTGCCCGGTAAGATTGGCGCTGGTGCCGGTGATCGGGCCGCCCACGGCCGCCGTCAGCGCGACCGTGATCGCGGTGACCAGAGCGGTTGCTCGTGCACGCATGGAAAGAGCCTCCCCCGTCCTGACTCGGACGG
>RPPU01000311.1 GCA_003819975.1 Desulfobacteraceae bacterium | reverse complement strand
CAGTCTGGTAGCGCACCTGAATGGGGTTCAGGGGGCCCGGGGTTCAAATCTCCGCGTCCCGACCAATTTGATTTTATTACGGCAGATTAGTTAGATCTAATCTGCCTTTTTATTTATGAATATTGAAAATCCAAACCTAATATCTTTAAATCAGTCTATCAAAGCGGGTGACCCTAGGATTACGGTGACCGGTCTTTGCCCTACCAGTCGGGCCTATCTCTTTTCCTTGGTCTTGAAAGATTTAGAGCGACCCGCTTTGATCCTCCTCCCGCAAGCCAAGGATGCCATTCGTTTTTTTAAGGAAATGGAGTTTTTTTTGCCTCAGGGGCAAGATGAATCCATCGAAAATCCCAAGAGATTATATGATTTTCCGGTCTATGATATCTCACCGCTGACGGGTTTGAGCCCGCATAAGGAGCTCATTAGCCGGCGCATTCAAGGTTTGTATATCCTAACATCCCTGAAAAAAGCGATCGTGATCAGTTCCATCGAAGCTTTGTCGCTTAAAGTCATGCCCAAAGAAGCCTTGTTGAAGGCCCTGGATTACCTTGAGCCGGGAGAAGAAGTCAACCGCGAGCAATTATTGACCAAATTGGAAGCAGCCGGCTATCTGCGGACTTCCCTGGTGGAAGATCGTGGTGATTATTCCGTGCGCGGCGGCGTCGTCGATATTTTTCCACCCCTTTATGACGAACCCATCCGGTTGGAATACTGGGGGGATCGCCTTGAATCCATCCGGCATTTTGATCCCTTGAGTCAGCGTTCAACCGGATTTTTAAGGGACTTGGTCTTATTGCCGGCCAATGAGATTCTCTTGGCCGAGGAGAATGTAAAAAGAGCCCGATCCTTGGGTCGATTGCCCGGGTCATCAAAAGGAACCCATTCCTTTCCGGGCCAGGAAGCTTGGTTGAATCACTATTATCCTCGGCTGGATACGGTTCTGGATTATTTTCCCAAAGAGGGCCTGTTAATCGAATTCGATCCGCAGCGTCAGGAAGTTGAAACCCATAAATTTCGAGCGAAATTTCAGCAGGAAGTAGAACGTTATCGCCGGGAAGCTGAAGAACGCAATAACTCTTTCCCGGATACCGCCGGTATTTTATTGGACTGGCCGGAACTCCGGAACAGGCTCAATAGGCATCAAAGCCTGGCAGTCAGCGCGCTGGCCTTGGATGATATGAAGCAGGAAACAAAGGTCATTGAGCTCAAAGGCAGTTCGGAAATTCAGTATGAATTCGATTTGCAGATCAGCGGTAAAGGGCGTGTCTCCATGGCTCCTTTGGCTCAAAAAATCAATGCCTGGGTCCAAATGGGGGCCAGGGTTGTATTGGTTTGCCGCACGGAACAGCAGGCGCAGCGTTTGACCGAAATTTTAGGAAATTACCAGGTCCAGGTGGATGAAAGGGTCCGGAGTTGGGACCAAGTAGCCAGGGGTCGCGGTTTAAGCATTTGCCTGGGTCGCTTAAGTAAAGGATTCGGCTGGCCGGAATTCGCTCTTTTTATCGTCAGTGAGGATGAAATTTTTGGAGCCAAACGGGCTGTTGCCGGAAACAAGGCTGTCAAAGAGAGTCGGGGTTTTAATTGGGCTGAATTCAGCCAATTGAAGGAAGGCGACTTTGTTGTACACCAAGATCATGGCATCGGCCGATATGGCGGTTTGGTTAAAATGGAAATTGAAGGCCGCGTCAATGATTTTGTCATTGTGGAATACGCCCAAAACGATCGGCTTTATTTGCCGGCCGACCGGATCAGTATTTTGCATCAATATGTAGGCGCGGACGAGAAAGATCCAAAATTGGACCAACTGGGCGGGAAATCCTGGGATCTGGTCAAGAAAAAAGCAAAAAAATCGATTCAGGAAATCGCCAAGCAGTTGGTCGAAATATACGCTTTACGTAAATATCGAAAGGGCTATGCTTTTTCCCAGCCGGATAACTCGTTCCGTGAATTTGAAGCCGGGTTTGAGCATGAAGAAACGCCGGACCAGATCAAGGCGATTGACGATATATTGTCCGACCTGGTTTCAGAAAAGCCCATGGACCGCCTGGTTTGCGGGGATGTCGGTTTCGGTAAAACCGAATTGGCCATCCGGGCGGCTTTTAAAGTGGTTTTGGACGGCAAGCAAGTCGCCATCCTGGTGCCGACCACGGTCCTGGCTGAACAGCATTACGCGACTTTTAAAAAACGCATGGATTCTTACCCGACTAAAATAGGAGTATTAAGCCGTTTTAAATCCAGAGCTGAGCAAAAAGAATTGATCGCCCAATTGCGGGCCGGCCAGGTGGATATCGTGATCGGCACCCATCGTCTTTTACAAAAGGATATTGGGTTTAAGGATTTAGGCCTCCTCATCATTGATGAAGAGCAACGTTTCGGCGTTAAGCAAAAGGAGGCATTAAAAAGATACCGGGCCATGGTGGATGTGTTGGCTCTGACCGCGACCCCCATTCCGCGCACTTTGCATTTATCCCTGATGGGCATCCGGGATCTTAGTGTCATTGAAACACCACCCGAGGATCGTTTGGCCATTCAGACCTATCTTTCCCATTACGATGAGGCCACTATTAAGCAGGCCATTACCCTGGAATTGGAACGCGGCGGCCAGGTTTTTTTTGTACATAACCGGGTGCAGACCATTGCGCATGTGACCCAGCAATTGGTTCGTCTGGTGCCTCAGGCCCGTTTTGTCATTGCCCATGGCCAGATGCAGGGGAACGAATTGGAAGAGACCATGATGCGGTTTTTGCACCGTGAATCAGATGTCCTGGTTTGCACGACCATTATCGAATCGGGTTTGGATATCCCTTCGGTCAATACGATTATTATCAATGAGGCGGACCGATTCGGCTTGGCCCAGATCTATCAGTTAAGGGGCAGGGTGGGACGTTCAAAAGAGAGCGCCTATGCTTATTTGTTGCTTTCGCCAAACGCCCAGTTGACGCGTGAGGCGGAGAAACGTCTAAAGGCCCTTATGGATTTTTCCCAGTTAGGCGCCGGTATTCACTTGGCTATGCATGATTTACAAATTCGGGGCGGAGGCAATATCCTCGGCTTTGCCCAATCGGGTCATATTGCGGCCATTGGATATGAACTCTATATGAAAATGATTGAACAGAGTGTTGCCGAGCTCAAGGGCGAAGAATGGCATGAAGAGGTCAACCCGGAAATCAACGTCAATATTCCGGCTTTTTTACCCAGCGAATATATCGCGGATACGGATGTGCGCCTGAATCTCTATCGGCGTTTATCGGGTTTGCGGGAAGAGGCGGAATTGGAAAAAATGATCGGGGAGATGAAAGATCGGTTCGGTCCCACACCCCGGGAGGTCGCCAACCTTTTGCAGGTTATGACCGCACGATTGGCCCTGAAAAAGATTGGGGCGATCCGAATGGATATTTTTGAAAATGCGCTGGTTTTTACTTTTGCTGAAAAGACCCGCATCGATCCGGACCGGCTGATCCAGTTTACTAAAAAAAGACCGCGGGATTTTCAGTTTTTATCGGCAAATAAGCTGAAAGTAAGAATTAAAGAACCTTCGGCGGTAGAAGCATTAAGTCGGGTGAAAGAAATTGTTCAGGAGTTTCCTTTGTTAACAGGTTGAGTAGGAGTTTAGATAACTCTCTTGAATCCATTGAGATTTTTGCGGGGTTTTAGGGGAGATGGCCCGGGTTTTGATGAATTATGCTTGCATTTTTTTAATTTACTGTTAGTCTTAAGTATTTAAGAATCTTAGCTGCGATTTCATATTTTTTATGTATTTCAAATAGTTAGGTTTATTAAAAGCATGAGCCTTTGGCGGTATCTTTTCGTTCCTTTAGCCTGTTTACCATTCATTTTAACGGATTGCGGTTTTTTTCCCAATCAGGAAAATGAGAATGTGCTCACGATCGGAACCAGGCAGGTTAATCTGGATGAATTGAAAAAAGATATCCATCGCCTTTCCGTAGAAATGGACAGTGCCGACCGTAATTTGACCATCCTGCAATCGGAATTATGGCTCAATCAGATTATCGATCATTATCTCATTTTGGAATACGGACGCGAAAACGGAATTTCCGTTTCGGATGAAGAAGTCGCGGAGGCGGTTGATAAAATTAAGAAAGATATTCCCTCGGATGATTTTAAAGATATTCTACTGCAAGGGTATATTGATTTTGCGGAGTGGGAAGAAACTTTCAAGAGGCAATTACTGATTAATAAAATCATCAAAAAAGTGTTGGGAGATATCGCTCTGGAACACTATGACGAGATAAAAAACTATTACGAAACCCATATGGACGAATTTAAACACCTTCCGATGGTGAGATTCAGGCAGATTGTGACCCGTACCAAAACACAAGCGGAAACCTTGCGTCAAAAAATAGAACAAGGTGCGGATATGACCGTTTTAGCCAAGCAATATTCCATCACCCCGGAAGGGAAAAACGGCGGGGAAGTCGGTTGGCTTGAAAAAGGCACCCTGGAGGAATCTTTGGAACAAACGATTTATTCCTTAGCGGTCGGCAAAATCAGCCCGGTGATCAACAGCCCTTATGGTTTTCATATCATCCAGTTGCTGGCGATACGAACAGAGGGGGTGAAGAGCCTGCCGGAAGTTCGGAGAGAAATCGAATCCAAGCTTCTTTACCAAAAGCGTGAGCTTTTTTATCGGGATTGGCTCAGCCAATTGCATCGCAAGTATCCGGTGAAGATCAACTATGACATTTTAAAAAAATTGGGGTTAACATCATGAAGAACCTGATTAGGATCGGCGTCGTTCTTTTTGGGGGAGTCGGGCTGATGATTTTTTCGGTGCGGGCAGCCGATTTGCGCAACCGGGTTGTGGCTTATGTGAATGATGAAATCATCACGATTTATGAAATGAATAAAAAGATACAGGAATTCACCGGTGAGCTGCCTGAAGAACTCAAGAGACAGGATGAAAAAAAATACCAGCAATTATTTCGGCAAATCCTCGATGATCTTATCGATGAAAAGCTCTCGCAAATGAAGGTTCGCGAACTGGGAATCACGGTGAGCGAAAAGCAGGTTGAGACGGCGATTGAAAATCGGAATAAAGATCTCGGCTTGACCCGGGAGGGTTTGCTCGCCGAATTGAAAAAGGCGGGCCTGACTTACGAAAAATACAGCGCGAACGTGAAAAAAGAATTGGAATTTGGACGGCTGATCGGAGAGGAAGTCAAATCCAAGATTCTCATTAAAGAAGAAAAAGTCAGACAATATTACCAAGATCATTGGAGCGAATATAAAACGGACGATCAGGTTCATTTGGCCGATATTTTTTTGATGCGTGAAAGTCCCGAGTCTGTAGCGAATGCCCTTAAATTAAAGGAAACGCTCGAGCAAATCCAGAAACAGATCGCCAAAGGCGCGGATTTCGGAGAGTTGGCCAAGGCCTATTCCCAGGGTCCGGGTGCGGAAAGCGGGGGCGAACTCGGTTCTTTTACGATGAGTCAGTTGGACCCCGAACTGCAAAGAATTCTGGAAGGATTGTCGGAAGGCGAAGTAAGCGGACCGCTGGTGCGACCGAACGGTATTCAGCTCGTCAAATTGATTAAAAGAGAAACGGGCAAAGTCAAGCCCTTTGAAGCGGTCCGTGATGCCATCTACGGCCTTCTTTATCAAGAAGAAATCAAGACCCGTTATGAAGTTTGGATCAAAGAGCTTCGGGGCAATTCTTATGTGAAAATCATCCTATGATGCCTTAACCGTTAAGGCGCTTAACGGGATATACGGAGATTCGGAGATTTATGTCTGAGCCAGAGATAAAAAAAGAAGAAGGATCCGCCGGTTTTTGCGAACCGCCGGCCGCTCAGCGGGAAAAGACCTTGGGTGTTCTTCTGCGTCACGCGCGGGAACGGGAAGGGCTTAGCCAACACAATTTGGCGGAAATCATCCGGCTGAGGTTGTTTCACATCCATGCATTGGAAGAAGAAGCCTGGGAGCGTTTACCGGATCCGGTTTTT
>RPPU01000310.1 GCA_003819975.1 Desulfobacteraceae bacterium | reverse complement strand
AATTCCAGCGGGCCGGAACAGGAGTTCCAGCGGGCCGGAACAGGAGTTCCAGCGAAATCGCCGGAAAGAGAATTGACAGGAAAGTAGAAAAATTTTTTGACAGGATTAACAGGATTCAAAGGATACAACGAGGAGGAATCAAATGTGGATTGTTTACTCGAAAAAAGATAAGGAGATCGCGGGTCTGTCCGCGCTGAGCGACCTGGATACGGACAAGCGAGTTGTTCTGGAGGAGACCGTGAAGGGTTTGCTCAAGCCGGGGGAACTAGCGGATTATGACGCGCTGCAGGTGACGGATAAGGAAAAAGCAGCGGAGTATTTGGCGGCTTTTCCGGACAAGTTGATCCTGACGGGCGCGGGCCGGGATCTGAAACCGACGATCCGGGAGCCGGAGGTCTTTTCCGTTTATATCACCACGGATGCGCCGGACCAGCACCCGGTGGACGGTATTCCCGAAATAACGGCCGACGGACAATCGTCCGCCTTGATTACCGTGTTAAAGATCGACGAGCGCAACAAACCCCAACGCGGAGCCAAGGACAAAGAGCAGCTTTATCTAAGGGCCGATCACGGGGTGCTCAAGGACGAAGCCGGAAAAAAAGAGATCGGTTCGATTGCGCTTAAACAAGGTGAAGCCAAGTTTCGGCTTTTCTCGGAAAGCGTGAAGCGGGTGGCCACGGTGCAGATCCTGAGCGCGGAGCCGAAACTAAAGGGCGGCACGTTGAGGGTGGAGTTTGTTTGAAGAAGATTGAAGGCTGAAGGCTAAAGGCTGAAGGCTAAAGGCTGAAGGCTAAAGGCTGAAGGCTAAAGGCTGAAGGCTAAAGGCTGAAGGCTGAAGAGAGGAAGACTAAAGACTGTTAACCTAAAGGGTAAGATATGCGGGATCATAAGAAGCTGCGGGCATTTACACTTGCGGATGAGATGGTCATTATGATTTATAAAGTAACAAGAGATTTTCCCAAGGCTGAACTTTACGGGCTGACATCGCAGATGAGAAGAGCAGCCGTTTCGGTCCCATCAAATATCGTAGAGGGATGCGCGCGCGAGAGTCAGACCGAATATTTTCGCTATTTGGAAATCGCTTTCGGTTCATTAAGAGAGCTGCGCTACCAATTTGAATTGGCCATACGTCTCGGTTATATGGCAAGCCCGGATGTAACGGGATATCAATCGAAAATAGTCGAAACCGAGAAAGTTCTTAGCGGCCTGATTCGTACTATGCGCAAGAACTAATAGCCTTCAGCCTTCAGTCTTCAGTCTTTAACCTTATCAATTGAGGACGGGCTGTTTCAGTGGGAGACATGATAAACGGTAACGATCAGGATTTCTCCGCCTACAACCTGGCCTGCCTGCGACAGGCGGCTGAAAGGATGGGGCCCCTGCGGGAAGAGGTGATTTTTCTGGGCGGGACGGTCTTGCCGCTTTTGGTAAACGGTTCGACCGCCTTAAAGATACGCAAAAGCAAAGACGTGGATTTGCTGGCGGATTTTCAATCTAAGAACGAGATCTATGCCTTTGAAGACGAATTATGGGAGCGCGGATTCAAGAAGAAATCGACCGGGGCCGTCTGCCGCTGGGTGCTGGATGATATCCGGATCGATATTCTCCCTGCCGATCCGGATGTCGTAGGGTTCAATAATCGTTGGTGCCGGGAAGCCATGAGCGCTTTTTTGCGCGTGGACCTCGGCCGGAATCTCGTCATCAAGATCATTGGTGCGCCCTGGTTTTTAGCGGCCAAATTCAATGCGTTTTACCGGCGCGGCGAAGGCGATTATGCCGGCAGCTACGATATATACGATATGCTGGTTTTGTTTGCGGGCCGGCCGGAACTGGAGCGGGAGATTGCGGAATCGGCCGGTATGGACCTGAGGGTGTTTTTGGCGCAGGAACTGGATCGAGTGTGGCAAGGGACCGACGCGCTGCGGGTTATTAACCTGGACGCGGCTTTAAAGAACGGAAACGGAGAACAATTGCCGAATGTGATTCGCAGCCGTATGCGGAAAATCATTACAGACGTTATGGGCTGAAATTTTGTAAACAGTCGATCGGCCGCGGGCGTGCGGATCTATTCCGGCGCTTTGGCCGGAATGTATGTTTTTTCGATCCATGTTTTTAGGATCGAAAAAACATTTGGACATGAGCGATAAAACATGTTACTTTTTATTCAATCTGATTGCCTGCCCGGCAGGCGCCGCCGCTCCAACCCGCAACGGTTGGACCAAAGCGGGAAATGGCGGAGAGCCGCACCCCCCAAAGGGTTAGGGTGTGATGGGATCCGGCGCTCACAGCGCCCCCGGATCGCCCGAAGGTTTGAAGCGCTGGTGCCTACCGGGGAGGCAGTCAGGTTTCCGCACCCCTTCTTCCATTCAAGTTTCCAGCTTATGCACGATAATAAAGAAAACACAATCCTTGTAACCCGTAATCCATAAACTGAAAAACAAAGGACTCCTATTATGAAAAAAATAAAACGATCCATCAGCGCAGTGGACGGGAATCGCACCCGGGTGGACGCGACACGGCGGCGGATTTCAACCAAGCGTTCAGCGGCGGGGCCGGCCGACGCCGTTATGCATTTTCAGAATACAAGCGGCAATCAAGCCGTGCAGCACTGGGCCAAATCCGGGGCCCTGCAAGCCAAGCTGACCATCGGTCCGGCGAACGACATCTACGAGCAGGAAGCGGACGAAGTGGCGAATCAGGTGATGCGCATGCCGGAACCGGTCATGAGCGAACCGGGGTCGTCTCTCGAAAATGTTCAACGCAAACCGGGCTGACCGTTTGCCCAAGGTCCCTCGTGCGGGGACGAAGAGCCGCTGCAGGCCAAATGGGACCCGGCCGGAGTTTTGCCTTTGATTCAATTGAACGGCGAGGAAGAGGAGGAGCTGCGGCGCCAACCCATGCCGGAAGAGGAAGAATTAAGAAAGCAGCCGGAAGAAGAGGAGGAGAAAATACAAACCAAGTCCGAAACGGACGATCCGTACACGGCTCCGGCGTTTCTGGAAAGCGGTCTGCAGGGTTCGGGCGGCGGTCAGGCTTTGCCGGAAAGCGCGCGGTCATTTTTCGAGCCCCGTTTCGATCATGATTTCAGCTGGGTGCGGGTGCACGCGGATTCGGATGCGGCCCAAATGGCGCAATCGATCCGGGCTCAGGCTTTTACCCACGGCCATGACATTTATTTCGGCGCGGGAAAATACAGTCCGGATGAATCGTCCGGAAAGCAACTGCTGGCCCATGAATTGACGCATGTGATTCAGCAAAAGGATGGGGAGAAGGCGTGAAAGGTGAAACGGCAAACGCCAAACGAAAAACCTCTGATCTAACGTGAAAAGGGAAACGGCAAACGGCAAATGTGAGAACGTGTGAAAGTGTGAACGTTTGAACGTGATCCGCCTCCGCGAGGCCTACGGCGGACTGGGAACGTAAAAAAAACCGTTACCCGCTCAATCCGTAACCGATAAACCCCATAATTTGTTTTAGGGGTGGGCGTAAACGTGAAACGTGAAAGGTGAGACGGCAAAAGTGAAGAAAAATGAGCATGATGATGAGTTGACGCAGATGGCGGGCGAAGTCGCGGACGGCTTGCTTTACACCCATGCGCGATTGACCTACAACATCCAGCATACGCTTAAGAATGCTTCCTTTTTATATGCCTTGATCGAACTGTTGGATGAAAAGAAAATTATTACGATCGAGGAACTGGAAGAGCGTAAAAGAAAAACAGCCGAACAACTCATTAAAAGATTCGAAGACAGCCGCATCGGACTTTTATACCAAGAGCCGGAAGAGGATAAATATCTTTTTGAGCCCAAGGAGACAATTGATTGTGAACCGCGACTGCCGGTTTGCAAGGCCATTTGCTGCCGGATCCCGTTCGCCCTTTCCAAGCAGGATGTGGAAGAGCGCACCATTCGCTGGGAATTCGGCCGGCCCTATCTGATCGGGCATGACGATGAGGGCTATTGCGTGCATCTGGATAAAAAATCATACCGGTGCAACATTTATGAGCAGAGACCCGTGCCGTGCCGGGGGTTTAACTGCAAGGAAAACGAACGATGGTCGGTTTGGCGCGATTACGAGGGTTCGATCATGAACCCCGACTTTAAGGAGCAGGTCGAGCAAAGCAACGCAAAAATGTATGCCATACCTAAGTAAGGGAGGAAACAATGCAAATAGGTATTTGGACTCGGAAGTATATGTTGCGGCCGGTGGCGCATTGCAGCAGTGGGTGTTGAGGGAACGTGAAAGGTGAAACGGCAAACGGCAAACGTGAAGAAGCCGGGAGTAAATGTGAAACGGCAAACATGAAAGGTGAAACGTAAGAAGGTGAGAAGGTTTGAACGTGAGAATATCGAACATTTTATTTTTTACGATTAACGTTTCTCATTTGACGATTCACGTTTGCCGTTTCACGTTTCCCGATTCACGGAAAAAATGATCTATGAAACAATTGCAGAACATAAGTTCCTCCCCGGTCCGGAATGTGAGCGGACGCAACGGGGTCCCGTTTGAACGGAAACCCGTGCGTTTTTTCCATCCAATGCGGGGGACGCTCGGGAACCAGGTCGTTCAACATTTGCTGCGGTCCGGTTCCTCGCCGCGGCGGCCGTCGATTCGCGCCGTTATCCCGCCGGAGACCCTGGCCGGCGAGTGGATCATCGACGATCCGACTCACCGGCATACGCCCGGCACGGGCAAGACCGACGCGGAAATACTCGGGCAGGCCTTTCATGAGATATGCGATCTGGCATCGCGGAGCGGCGACCGGATCGGGTTCAATGCCGGGCCGCCGGCTCCCAACCGGACCGAAGGATGCGACTGCCTGGGAACGATCGAACAGGACTTGAATTCTCCCAGCCCGGTGTTGAGCGGCGTGCCCCATGTGCGCTTGGAGGAAGCCGGTTGGAGCCGCACCAATCCCGGGGCTTCGCCACCTTATGTGGCGGCGCGCCATCCGGAAAGCGAGTTTGCCTGGGGTTATTGGACCGGCGGGCAGAACCGTCATGTTAAGCCGTTCTGGCAAACAGTGGCACACGAGATCTGCGGCCATGTGGCCGCTTATGTGAACAGCAGCGGCGGACCATCCGGTGCGCGGGGAGTTGGTACGGGTCATAATGTGGCTATTGAAGGCGAGAACCGGGTGGCCGCCGAGCACGGCGTTCCGAAAGGCGAATGGCGCGGCCTGGACTATGATGCCGGCACCGGCCGGTCCGTGACGGAATGAGGTAATGAAGCAAAAAAGGGACATGAAAAGTAAAAGGCGAAACGGCAAACGGGAGAAGGAGGGGCGTTTCACTATTCACGCCCGCCCTTTCATGTCCGTTTCATGTTTTTAAGGAAAAACGACTAATACCGAAATACTTATGAACGCTAAACTCAACATCGCTAAACAACCGGAAGCAAAAACAGCTGCTTCGCAAATTCGCCCGCCCGGTCCGGCCCAGGCGCCCGTCGAATCTTCTTATGACCGCGTTCTGGATTTACAGAAAACCGTCGGGAACCAAAGCGTACAGCAGTGGATGAGAAGCACGCCTATTCAGGCGAAGTTGAGCATTTCCGGCCCGCGGGATGATTGCGAGCGGGAAGCGGATCAGATTGCCGAACGGTTCACGGACCTGCCGGAAGCGCCTTATGCCGCGCCGGAATGCATGCACCGTAATTGCATCAGGGCGTTTTCGCAACCCGGTAATGCGTTTCCGGGAAATGTCCCGTCAACTCTCGGTCCAAAGCTGCACCGGGAGCAAATCGGGACCCGGGCAAGCGGCGATTCGATTTCCGCGATCGCTCCGCAGATTGAAACCCGGTTGCAGAATGCCGAAGGATTCGGCCGGCCCCTGCCGGATGGGGTGCGCGCTTTGTTCGAACCGCAATTCGACCGCGATTTCAGCCAAGTGCGGGTTCACATCGATCCGGAAGCAGGGCGTCTGGCCCGGGATTTGCGCGCCCGGGCTTTTACCCGCGCGGAACATATTTTTT
>RPPU01000309.1 GCA_003819975.1 Desulfobacteraceae bacterium | reverse complement strand
GGATGCATATCAACCGAAGAAATTGAATCCATGTGCCTATTGCAGAAACATCCCTTTAATTTATACAGATCCCATAGGGCATATGATTCCTGATGATTCATTAAGTGGTGGGGAATTTGAAGGTAGTCATAGTTATATAGGGGATTATCATTTTGATGACCCTGATCCTGTAAGAGATTTTTGTAGCAATGTCGGTCAAGGTAAATATTTTGGAACAGGCTATGGCGAAAATTCGGCTATGTATTATGCTGATAAATATGAAGAGACAGGTAACTTAGTCTACGGAGTTGGAGGATGTTTTGCATCACTTTGGACAAAAGACACTTGGTTTAGCACGACAACCACCTTAGCAACTGCTGGGATGGCGGCAGATGGATCAGTTGCAAATGTTGCTGCCGATAAACGTGCGTTTTGGTCAGGTGGTAGATATGTAGCAGGAAAAGCTGCCATGGATGCCGCTAAAGCGGAAGGGCTTACCACTCTTGAGATGACTACTGAAGGAAAAATAATGGAAACAGTTCAAAAAGCATTACCAGAAAGCGTGAGAAAAGTATTATGGGATAATTTATCAATCAATTGGGCTAAAGGCACAGAAAAAGTTGCAAATGCATTTATCTATAGATGGAACGCATCTTCTTCATGGGCAAAAGAATATGAGATACTCGTAATGAAACAAATACCAATTATTTGGCGCTAACCTTAATTCAGGATATATTTATCTCTATGTTTACAAAACGATGGCCGGGAAGAATTATTTTTGATAAAGAATTTGAAGTACAGATTGTTGGTAGAGGATCAATTATTTACAAAGAAGGGGAAAAAAAGCTTAACGTAGCTTCAGAATGGCTTGAAAGCACACATCATTATTGGATTATTTCAGATTCAATTAGAAAATGGGAACCGCCTTTCGATAATGAATTAGTTGATTACAATAAAAAGGTGCAAATTATAGAAAACATTAAAAAAGCATTGAGTCATATTAACGCGTCCGTTGATATAGATAACACTTAGGAGCATGGAATATCTGTGAGGATGTGAGGATGGTCGACCCTCGACCGCGTCGAACGTTGTTGGCTAGCGTGACTTGATTTTTGATAAAAAAAAGAAAAAAGTCAGATCTGCTTTTGACTCTTTAATAAATAAAGCCGTTGAAGAAATTATGTTTTCGCAACGGCTTTATTTTCTTCAGGCTTACTGATGCCGTTTACCAAATCAGCTTAACGTTATATTTTTGGAAGATCGCATCGCTGCCGATTAACGGGATTTCTTCAGCTATGGCTTGAGACATGATGAGTCGGTCAAACGGATCGCGATGGTGAAATGGCAATGTCAAAAGAATTGAGAGATGTTTTGTCTCAATGGGCAAGAGGCGAATCCTATTTTTTTGCAATTGATCCGGAATCAACTGCGCAAAGGGTTGCATAAGAACCAATTTATTAATGCTGATCTTGATGGCCATTTCCCAAAGACTGGCAATGCTTAAAATTAAATCATTATCCAAATCAGCAAGGAACGTGCGGGCATTGTCACTGATTTTTTCATTATCGGTGATGAACCAAAGGAAGCTACTAGTGTCCAGCAATGCCTGCATCACATATACTCCTTAAAATCATTGAGGGGCTCATCAAAATCATCGGATATTTTGATTAGGCCCTTTGCGGAGCCAAAAAGCCGTTGTTTCGCTGCCGTCTTTACGGCTACAAGCTTAACCACCGGTTGACCGGCTTTTGTTATCAGGACTTCATCTCCGCTGATTGTCTTTTCAATCAGCTCAGAAAAATGTTGTTGAGCTTGAATAATATCGATGGTCTGCATGATGAAAATCCTCCATCCATAAAGTTTCCGATTACATTATATGATATCATATTCAAAAAATATATAATACTGCCTCGTTGCCGTTTGGCAAGGTTTTATATATAGACATAACGCATTGAAATAAATTAATTTTTACCTTAAAATAAACCGATTACATACGGACGAATTGACATCTTCGTATTGAGCTCCGAAATCAATTCATTGATTTCCGATTTTAGGCTTCTATTCACTTAGTTTAAAACCTCCCCCTTTTTATCAACCCTTCCGGTTGCCCTTTGATAAAAGGCCATTTTGGCGCCGATTTTCCAAAAAAAATGATTTTAGTTTTTTCATTGACAGACGAAATAATATTAGGATATAAGCTTCGATTCATTTTATTTTGTTGAAAGGATGTGATCACCATGGTTTGCACAAGTGTAAAAGAAGGCGTGGAATGCTCTTTTATGAGCAAAAACGGTTGCCAGTTCAATGGCGGCTCCTGTAACCCGATTATCGAAAAATGCGAAGGATGTCAAAGGGTTAAAGAATTTCCCAAAGGTAAATTTTGCCTCGTTTTCCCCGATCCTACGGTTAAGTGGCGATTTGGAAACTGCTCCATGGCCACCAATATCAAAGTGGCCGCCGCAACCCCGGCTAAAAAGGTAAATCCTTTGAAAGCTTCTAAACGCGGTACCCATTAAGATCCGGACCGAGCGACAGATCCCCTTTTATAGCTTAAAAATCACCCCGAAAAAGGCGTCGATTTTTAGACTGGGGATTTTCTTCGCTCTGATTAATAGATTCTTACGGCTTAAAAAATGGAATCCGACCCTGATCCGGGGTCGGATTCCTTGAAAAAAAATCCTGTCTAAAATTCTGAGGGTTAAATCAAGCTGCTGATGTGGGTTTTGGTTTCCTGAATGGCCGCATCTAATTCTTTAAGCAGGCCTTCACTGATAGCCAGATTGTTATCCCGCCCCGCGTTTTCCAGAAGCAGGGCAATAGCCGACACTTTCAGGAAGCTAAGGTTGGCTGCCGAACCTTTGATCCGATGAGCCAAGCGCCGCACGCCATCCGCGTCTTTCGCGCTTATAAGGCTTTGAATGGTCTCAATATCGGTTGGCGCGTTCTGCATGAATTCCTGAAACAGCTCTTGTAAAAACTCCTTATCCCCCATGGTACGCTCAAGAGCCGCTTCAAGATCGAGCAAAACCGTCTCTTTCCCCGTACCAACCGCACTGACCTGAGCTTTATTATCGGACATCGCTATTTTCCTTTCCCAAGCTGTTTCTGTCTATCGCTTATAAAAGCAGGAACCGTGCCAAAATGAACAAGCCGATTTTTTTGGTAAATAAATAAGCTTATTCAATATGTTATATATAAGATAGGTCTTAGGGAAAAACAAGCCTTTATTCATCTGTCAGGGGATTGACATCAAATGTTTTTTCGACAGGATCGAAAAAACATGAATTCCGGCCGACCGGAACAGAAGTTCCAGTGTACCGGAACAGGAGTTCCAGTGTACCGGAACAAGAGTTCCAGCGAAAAACGCCGGAATAAGCCCGTACGACGACAAGTCGATCGATTATTCGGTTTTCACTTATCGACAACCCGGGATCTTTAAAAATACATTTTATTAATGCCGGAGCTTGAGAATCTAATCATGATTAAAAGGCCGCTTTTTAGAAACCCCCGTGTCGAGGTTCGGAAGCTAAGAGCCTAAGTGCCCAAATAAATCAAAAATTCCTTATTGCCCTTGGGACCCAGTATCGGGGATTCAATCAAACCTTGCACAGCCCAGCCGGCTTCCGTGCAAAAATCGATTAATTCCTTAACAACCTGTTGATGCAGGGCCGCGTCGCGCACCACCCCGCCTTTGCCCACCAGGCCTTTACCTACTTCGAATTGGGGTTTGATCAAAGCGATGATAAAGGAATCGGGCTCCAATAGCCGGGCCACATTCGGCAAAACCAGTTTAAGCGAAATAAAAGAGACATCTATGACTGCTCCCCGGAGAGGCTCTTTTAATTTTTCCGGGCCCAGGAAACGAATGTTTTGCTTTTCAAGCACCTGGACCCTGGGGTCCTGGCGCAATTTCCAGTGCAATTGGCCGTAACCCACATCCACGGCAATGACCTTGGCCGCTCCTTTTTGGAGCAGGCAGTCGGTAAAACCGCCCGTGGAAGCGCCCACATCGAGCACAACTTTGTCTTGGACATCAATCCCGAATGCTTCAAGAGCACCGGCTAATTTCAGGCCGCCGCGACTGACATAAGGGAGATTGTTTTTTTTGAGAATGATCGTTGCGGATTCGGGGAAAACCTGGCCCGCTTTCTGCGCCGGCTGGCCGTTCACTTCCACCAAACCGGCCATGATCAGGGCTTGGGCTTTTTCAAGGCTTTCGGCCATCCCCAATTCAACCAAGCGTAAGTCCAGGCGCTGCTTCAATTCATTAAACCTTGGAATTTAAGATTTTTTTCGTCACCAGGACGTCGTTGCAGAAGACTTTGAAATTACTCCGGTGACGAGAAGACACGAAGTTATGAGCGAATATTAAAATCCCCTACGTCCGTTCTTCCGCCCCTGGGCGCTTAGCTTCCGCATGGTGCCGATTTTTTGTCGACCGGAAAAAAGTCGGCGATCAACCCGTCAATCGCCATATGGTTCTTGTTCCGGCGGCTTCCGCCGGAATCATATTTTTTTTGATCCCATGTTTTTCGGGATCAAAAAAAATTCAGGCTTGCCGGCAGAGATCGCGGGCCTCCTTCATGATCCCGGCTCGATCCAGGCCGTAAAGGCTTCTTAAAAGATCCGGAGGTCCATGTTCCACGAATTTATCCGGCAGTCCCATCCGGCGGATGCGTGGAAATCCGAAGCCCAGATCCTGAAAAAGCTCAAGGACCGCACTGCCGAATCCCCCTTGACGGATATTGTCTTCCACGATCAAAACCTTGCCGCAGACTTTGACCCATTCGGCCAATTGCGGATCCAACGGTTTGATGAAGCGGCCATTGACGACCCCGACTGAAAAACCTTCCGCTTCCAATTCACGGGCCGCTTCCCAGGCCGGCATGACCATGTTCCCGAGCGCAATAATCAGGAGATCCTTGCCCGGCTTGAGCCATTCGGCTTGGCCGATCGGAATCAGCCGGCACTCCGGATCGAGGGGAACGCCCACTGCTTTGCCCCGGGCATAACGGATGGCGACCGGACCCGGTTGCTGCAAAGCCGTGAAAAGCATATGCCGCAATTCATTCTCGTCTTTGGGAGCCATAAAGGTCAGATTGGGGAGGCTGCGCAAATAGGTCACGTCAAAATGACCGTGATGGGTGGGCCCGTCTTCTCCCACCAAGCCGGCCCGGTCGATGCAAAAAACGACCGGCAGGTTGGGCAGACAGACATCATGAATGATCTGGTCGAACGCCCGCTGCAGAAAAGTGGAATAAATAGCCACCACCGGCCGGTAGCCCTCCGTGGCCAAGCCGGCCGCGAACGTCACGGCATGTTGTTCCGCAATGCCGACATCCAAAAAACGTTCCGGAAAAATCTCGGAAAATTTATTCAAACCCGTGCCCTCGGGCATGGCCGCGGTAATGGCGAACAGTTTTTTATTTTCGCGCCCGAGTTCCACCATGCTCTCGCCGAAGACTTCGGTGTAGGTCGGCACGGTCTTGATTGCCGATTGGGCCGGCGACCCGGTGTCGATGTCGAAACACCCCACCCCGTGAAAGTAGCAGGGGTCTTTCTCGGCCGGACTATACCCCTTGCCTTTGGTGGTCAAAACATGCACCAACACCGGCCCTTGCAGATGGAGCGTATTGTTGAAGGTCTCGATCAACGTATCCAAGCGGTGACCCGGCAACGGGCCGACATAGCGAAACTTGAAAGCCTCGAAGAGCATGCCCGGGGTAAAAAAGGTCATGATGGACTCTTCGCTTTTACGCACCAAGTTCAGGATATTCTCGCCCGTGCCCGGAAAGGACTTTAAAAAATTCACGAGATCTTTTCGAAAATTATTGATGCGCTTACTAGTCAGTTTGCGGCTGAGATAGGAGGAAAAGGCGCCCACATTGGGAGCAATGGACATGGCATTGTCGTTCAGGACCACGATCAGATCTTTTTCGCTGTCTCCGGCCTGATTCAAGCCTTCAAAAGCCATGCCGCCGGTCATGGACCCGTCGCCGAT
>RPPU01000308.1 GCA_003819975.1 Desulfobacteraceae bacterium | reverse complement strand
ATTTTTACAATTTCCATGCTTTCATTAATTTTCGTTTATAAAACCAAGAATCGATAAAAGTCGCGATCCTGTTTTTTTGAAGAAGGTTTTTTAAACGCGCCACGATTTCCCGGGCCTCCTCGTCTGCAATCGTCAGGGCCGGCTCCAGCCGGTTGATAAAAATAAACAGATCCCGTTTCTTAAGAGCTTTTTGGCAGAAATATATCTCATACACCCGATCTTTGTAGATCAGCGCATAAGAATGCCCTTTGCCTTCGATCTTGTGTAAATAAGGAGACTTCTCACTTATTTCCTTCAAGCCGTTTGCAAATATCCGGCTGGTGCGTTTGATTTGTTCCACTAGGGAGGGATCGGTCAATTGCTCGATGCAGTGCAAGGCCCCATGCGCGCCGAATTGATTTTTATAGAGGTTTTGTAAAAATAAAACCCTGGCTGCATCGCGTTGACAGGCCCTCGTATAGACTTCAGGGGAGACCAATGTGGCGGCTATTGGAAATGTTCCATCGCAAAAGGCTTTGGAGAAAGTCACTATATCCGGTTGAATGGGAGTATCTTGATAACTAGTTAATTTATCGATGCGATAAAATCCGGCAAATATTTCATCAATACCTATGTAATAGCCATGCTTTTCTTTATAGGCCTGAACGATTTTCAAGATGTTTTCCGGGATTTCCCTGTCTATGCCGCCCTGAAAGATTTCAAACCAGATGAGCGCCACGTCTCCTTTGCTCAAGTGGAAAATCAATTCCTTTGCGGCTTGTTCGGTATAGGGGTCGATATAGGTCACATGCGCATAGAGCGGTCCAAAACCCGTATGCGCCTCCGGCATGTCGCTTCCGATCAATGCAATCAGGGTTTGTCCGGCATAATTGTTTTTAAATACAATAATCCGCTTTTTCTCCTTCTGCGCCATCAAAGCCAGGATAAAGGCATTTTCAACGGCCGTGGCGCCGCTAACAGCCGGGAAGGCATAGGTAAAGGAAAACAGATCTTTTAGTTTCTCCTGCAACTTTCCCAATAATCGATCGTCGGATCATAGGTTTCCAGCACTTTTGGGATAATATCGATCGGGCTGTGGCCTCCTAATGGCCGCCCCGCCCCCGGAAACAACATCTATAACCTCTTTGTTTTGGCCGTTACGGGTTCGAATGTTCAGTTTAGATCCATGTCCGTTTTGACAGATAAAATCATAACCGATCAGGTTGTAAAATGTCACCATGCCCGGATTAACGTGTTTGGCAAAATAATGAAACACATCCCTTGGATCTTCTTCGATTTTTCGGCAGGTTTCCTTGATTTCCCGATTCTCACTGATGCAGGTTGCCTTCTCTAAAAAAATATCGCGGGCCTTGGTGACGACCAACTTATTGCCGGCATAGGTGGAGGTATGATTTAAACAGGTCTCCGTTTTAGCCCAGGGCGCATGTGTTTCAGCCGACATACTGAAAAGAACGAACGGGATTTGATACTCGGTCAGGGATTCTCCGAAAATGACCATATCCGGCAGGCGCCGAAGTTGATGCAATAAACATTCCCCTTGCAGATCGAGATCCGGGTCGTCCCAAAGCGTTATTATATTTTGTTCTGCTGATCTTTCGATCAGATCCGCGCAATCGGCAACCGACAACCCCTTGCCCGTGTTTCGCAAAATCACCCCGGCCACGGCGCCCGCCGTTTGCATCCCTTTCTGCAATTCGCCGAAAGAAGTCGCTATCTTCAGGCCTGGGATAAGAAAGTCTTCTTCCCGTGCTTGATTCAGCGGATTGATCAAAAAATTAAACTCCTTTTCAGGATCTAGAATCCAAATTCCCTTCTTTCCGCGCAAAAGGCCGTTATGGCGGATGAGTTTAATGGCGCCCTGCAAGGCTTCATAACGTGAACTGACAAAAAAGCTCCTAAAAATTTTGCGGTCATGCGTTTGGCGTTTATGATTGCAATACGCATCGACCAAATAAGCCAGTTGGGCGTTTTCCGCGGAAATAAAGCGGGTCGGAATAAGAAAAGTGCTTTTGTGCTCCCGGTTCAATCGGCCTATTAAATCCAGGGTTTTTTGGGAAAGCACCTCTGCAAATAAAGTTTGTTTTTTTGATTCCATCAGCATCTCCTTTTTTATACCTAAGAATGCATTATAAAAAAACGTAAACCTAAAAACGGCAGTTCAAAACCCGTGGGTAAACTTTTTTCATTAAGGAGCCCGATCACCTCTTTAAGTAAGGCCCGTTCGATCACCTTTTTGGTAAAACCAAAAATAATTCAATTACTTTAATTTATTCGGTTTTAAATAATCAACTGCCGCATTTAGGATTAAAGCTTTTTTCAAAAATAAGGCTGCGGATTACCCTAGGTGAAGCGGCTGAAAAAACCCGGAATCCCTGAAATAAGCAAAATAAATCTTTAAAAGCGCCTGGTCGATCTCCGGGCAAGCGATGCTCGAACCGGCCAAGCCCTTGAGCGTGTTCCGACAGTCGTATTTTATTTCCGCTTCCGGAGAACCGCCCTCCTCGCTAAACAATGATAAAAACCGTGCTTCCTCGGCTTCAAACCCGGATCGTTTTCTGATCGCCTTTTGCCATTGTTCAGGACGCACTATCTTCAATTTGTACCCCATGGACCGGGCCGCGGTCGCCAGTTCCTTGAAAAGAATGGGGGCTGCATTTACAAAGTGAAAAATCTTATTTTGCGACTCTCTTTGCTTTGATAAATAGACTACGGCTTTACTGATATAATCGACCGGAATCAATTCGATTGGGCTGTTGTCTGTTTGCGGCGCCATTCCATGCTTTATACAGATCCGCACAAAATTCCAAAAAAAATCGTTGGCTTGACAGGCCCCGGTTTGACTATGGCCCGCAATTCGACCCGGCCGATAAATACAAACCGGCAAGCCCCTTTGACCGGCGGCGACTACAAGCTGTTCCGCCACCCATTTGCTTTGATCATATCCGATGGCGGGCCACTCCTGAAAAGCATACTGTTGCTCCCTAAAAACACGATCTTCCGGCAGCGCGGCGAAAAGGGAAACCCCCAAAGTGGAAAGATAATGTAAAGGTTTGATTCTTCCCGTTCCGGCCAACCGGATACACTCCTCGGTACCCAGAACATTCGGCTTTTTCAACGCCTGATAAGGATAGGAAAAATTGACCATGGCGCCGTTATGATAAATGATATCCAATTTCTCGCCAAGCATTTCAAACTGCTTTGGATCGACTCCCAAAAAAGGCCGGGCCAAATCTCCCAATACCGGAATAATCCTGGAATCGAATTCCTCTTGCCAGAGCAGAAACGATTTCATCTGCTTTTTGATCTTTTGTTTCCCTTGCTCCTCGTCGGCCGCCCGCACCAGGCAATAAATTTGGGCTTTGGTCTGCTGCAGTAGTTCCTCAAGCAAAAAAGCGCCCAAAAAACCGGTTCCGCCCGTTAGCAAAATGTACTCAAAATCCTTTTGCATGGCAATAGCAGTTGCCGGATCCGGAAACCGAATGGCCGGGTCTAAAACCGCCTCAGCCTTAAGATCGAGACCTTTCGATTCAGTCGTAGAGTTGTTTTCGATACGTTTTGCCAATCCGGCTATGGTAGGTTCTTCAAAAAAAGTCCTGATCGAGAGTTCCGCGGCGAAAACCTGTCGCAATCTTGAGATTACCTGCGTCGCCAATAAAGAGTGTCCGCCTAAATCGAAAAAGTTATCATGAATACCTATGCGTTCAACACCCAATAACTTACTCCAAATTCCGGTCATTTCCTCTTCCAACGGCGTACGGGGAGCCGTATATTTTATTTCCGCTCCGAACCGATTTTTTTCGGGAATCGGCAAGGCCTTATGGTCCACTTTGCCGCTCGGCGTCAAGGGCAAAGATTCCAGCAACACAAAAGCCGTGGGCACCATGAATTCCGGGAGTTTGCTTTTCATATAGCTACGCAAATCTTCAACCCTCAAGTGTACTCCTGGCTTGGCTGCAAGATAAGCCGCCAGTTGTTTCGCGCCGGACAGGTCTTCCCGAGCCAGAACAGTTGTTGCCCGCACATCCGGATGTTGCCCCAATACGGCTTCGATCTCCTCCAATTCGATTCGAAAGCCTCTGATTTTGACCTGGAAATCGATCCGGCCCAGATATTCAATATGACCGTCCGGCAGCCACCGGGCCCGATCGCCGGTCTTATAAAGACGCATTCCGGAAGTAGAGCCAAAGGAGTCGGGCATGAATTTTTCAGCGGTGAGTTCAGGACGGTTTAAATAGCCGCGGCCGACCTGTTCGCCGCCGATATACAACTCCCCGGGCACGCCGATAGGCACCGGCTGATGGTTTCCGTCCAAAATGTAGGCTTGCATATTTGCAAGCGGCCGGCCGATCGGAACCCGCTGGGCGCGCGGCAAACCGGGTAAGAGCTTCTGGACAGTCACGACTACCGTTGTTTCAGTCGGCCCATAGCTGTTCATTAAACAAGGGTGGGGCTTTCCGGTCTGATGCCATTTATAAACCATGTTGGGAGGGGCGACATCTCCGCCGATAATGATAAGCCGAAGCGCCGCGGGCATCAACGCGCGATCGAACGCCGGGTCGTCGACCAAGGTACTCCAGTAGGAAGTAGGCAGATCGAGAACCGTGACTTCCGAACGGCGGCAGGACTCAAAAAAGGTCGAACCGCTTCCCAGCATCTCGTCATCACGCAAAATCAGCGCACCACCGACGGTAAAAATAGGATAAATTTCTTCTGCGGCTGCGTCAAAGCTGATGGAGGCAAACTGAAGAACACGGTCGCTATCGGCCAATTCATAATGCTTCACTGAAGCTTGCACCAAATTTAGGAGTGATCGTTGCTCGATAGCCACCCCTTTGGGCTTGCCCGTAGAACCGGAAGTGTAGATAACATAGACTAGATTCATAGACTCCGATCGATGTTCGGGATTCATATCCAAAGCCGCCAATCGACTCTCGCTTTGTTCCCAACATAAGGGCTCAATAGCAAGCGGCGGCAGATGGGCAAGCAGGTGCTGCCGGGTCAGCAATACGCTGACTCGGGCATCCTCAAGGATGAAAGCAATACGATCACGCGGATAAGCCGGATCAATCGGCACATAAGCTCCGCCCGCCTTAAGGATAGCCAGCAGACCGATCAGCATATCCGGAGAACGTTCCATGCAAAGACCCACAAGCACATCCGGAGCAACCGATCGTTTGCGCAAGTAATGGGCCAAGCGATTGGCCCGGCGATTAAGCTGATCATAGGTAAGTGACTGGTCTGCGCAAATTAACGCAACCGCATCCGGACTTCTGCAAACCTGTTCCTCGAATAATTGCCGGCAGCCTCGCTCCCGGAAATAATCCGCTTTGGTCCGGTTGAATCCCTCCAACACTTGCCGAAGCTCTTCTTTGGTCATCAGCGGCAGCGTATTCACCGGCGCAGTCGGCTTTGAAACGATCTCTTCCAGTAACGTCCTAAAATGGCCGGTCATGCGCGCAATGGTCTCCGGCCGGAATAGATCGATATTATAAGTGAGCGATCCGTATAATGAACCTCGATACTCGGTCATATCCAACAGCAGATCGAATTTAGCCGCGCGGTTCTCGGTCTTAAGCAAATCGATTTGCAGACCCGTTAGGCTGAAATCGGCTTCGCGATTGTTTTGCAAAACGAATAATACCTGAAATAAGGCGCTATAAGACAGCGAACGTTCGGGCTTAAGCTCGCTCACCAACCTTCCCAGCGGTACATCCTGATGCGCATAAGCATCCAAGCAAATCTGTTTCATTCGCTTCTGTAGATCTAAAAAAGTCGGGTTGTCCCCCAAATTCACGCGCAGCACAAGCTCATTCACGAACAACCCGATCAGATCCTCCACTTCGCGACGGGTCCGATTGGCAATCGGAGTGCCGATGGCCAGATCGGGTTGATCGGCGTAGCGCCCCATCAACACGGCAAAAACACCGGCCAGGGTCATAAACAAGGTAGCATTTGATTCCCGGCCCAGCATCTTGAGCCGGTCTGTGAGT
>RPPU01000307.1 GCA_003819975.1 Desulfobacteraceae bacterium | reverse complement strand
GACCTAATTTTCTTAAAATAAGCCCTTTCTCCAAAGAAGAAAAGACCGGTTTGATAACCGAGGGGTTGAGAAATCCTGCCTCCTTCCAAGAAACGACCATTACGTCTCCGAAATAGACCGAGATATCCCTCCGACCGGTTGCGGGCATAAGAACAACATCGGGGCGTTCAAGGTTATACTTTTTTGAGCTGACAACGATGGCAGGTCGTTTTTTGACGCTTGTTTGGTCGGTAAAGGGAAAAAGGACCAAAACAACATCACCAAAATCATAATCGATCATAATCTGCATCCTCGGGATTATCCCATATTTTTTGAAAAGTGGCTTCGGAAAGCAGACTTAGGGAATGAGTCAATCGGATTTCCTCATTACGATGCCGGAGAAAATCCACAAAATTTTCAACCTCAACAATGCGTTCAGGCGTTAAAGTACGGATTTTTTTAATAAGGGTTTGCTCTTGCGAGCTAATAATGGACAAATCCTGATGTAAATTCATATCTACCCCCTATTATGCATGGCATGCATTTTAGAATTATTGTATCTTTTTGATAATTATTTGGCATTAAAAAACAATTGTCAAGTTTCCCGGCCTATGATTACCTAACTTATTAAATCTCTTGACAAAAATACCATAAAATATTTAAAATTGCGTTATTAAAAAACTTCGGAGTAAAACCATGATGAATTATAAAGGATATTACGGTCATGTCGGATATGACGACGAAGTCAAGATATTCCATGGTGAAGTCCTCAATGCCAGAACCGTCATCACCCTTCAAGGCAATAACGTAGATGAGATTGAAAAAGCTTTTAAAGATTCCGTGGATGATTACCTTGATTGGTGCCGTCAAAGGGGGAAAGAACCCGAAAAACCTTTTTCAGGAAAATTTGTCTTGAGAATCCCAACTGAATTACACCGTAAATTAAGTCTTAAAGCCAAGGAAAACCAGTTAAGCATAAATTCATATATTATTGAAACATTGAACAACTCCGTCAGTTGAGTATTTAAGACGTTAACCTTATTGTTGCAATAAGGGAGGCCATAGAGTCCAAACATGCATATCCTTATCACCGGCGGCTGCGGCTTCATCGGTTCCAACTTCATCCGGTATATTTTGTCGACCAAACCCAATATCCATGTTATCAACCTGGACAAACTGACTTACGCCGGTAACCCGGCCAATTTAAGCGACATTGAAAAAAAGTTTCCCCGACACTATCGGTTTGTCAAAGGCGATATCTGCGATCCGCAACTAGTTGAAAGCCTTTTTCAAGAACATGACCTTCAATGGATCCTCAACTTTGCCGCTGAAACCCATGTGGACCGCAGCATTTTGGGGCCGGATGCCTTTATCAAAACCAATATACAGGGAACTTATATTCTATTGGAAGCCGCCCGCAAGCATTGGCTGCACCCGGGCGCTGCCGGTTCCGGCGCCAAACGCTTTCTCCAGATCTCCACCGACGAAGTCTACGGTTCGCTCGGCGCCTTCGGCTGTTTCACGGAAACAACGCCGTACGACCCCTCCAGCCCCTACTCGGCCAGCAAAGCCGCGGCCGATCATTTGGCCAAATCCTATTTCAGAACGTTCGGATTGCCCGTGCTCGTGACCCATTCCTCGAATAATTACGGTCCCTATCAATTTCCCGAAAAACTGATCCCCCTCATGATCCATAACGCCCTAAGCGGACTGGCCCTGCCGATCTACGGCGACGGCCGCAATGTGCGGGACTGGGTTTATGTCGGCGACCATTGCGAAGCCCTTCTGCGTGTGTTGGAAAAAGGCCGGCCCGGCGAAAGTTATAACATCGGCGGCCGCAGCGAAAAGCAAAATAAAGAAGTCGTTGCATTCATCTGCGACTACTTGGATCGAAAACTGGGCAGCCCCGCTGCCGGACCCAGGCAGCGCCTGATGAAATTCGTCACGGACCGGCCCGGACACGACCAGAGATATGCCATCGATATCGCCAAACTGCACCGGGAAACCGGGTGGCAACCCGAAGTTCCTTTCGAACAAGGCCTGCAAAAAACCATTGACTGGTATCTTGAAAATGCAGCCTGGGTTCAAGCAGTTAGGGACGGAAGCTATTTAAAATATTATGAAAAACAGTACGGCAAACGTCTGACCTCTTGAAAAGCCGATCGAACCCGGCTTCCAACTTGCCGCCGCCGTTCATACCGGTTCCACTGCGCCGCAAATCCCGGCGCCATTTAGAAAACCTGCTCGATTCATCATGCTTTTCAAAGCACATCGCCGACTCAGGCAACGATCCATATAAAACCTATCAGCTCCGAAACCTTCTCGATCTTTACCGGTCGTTAACCGCCGCATCTGCATTAAATGTTTTTTTTGGCGCTCACGTGTAATATCGCCCGATCAATATCAAAAACGTAACTACTCAGGTTCACCGCTGTACCTCCCCGTTCGGCCTGAGCTTGTCGAAGGGTGAACAAGCAACTTTTATGAGTTCATGCTTCGACAAGCTCAGCACGAACGTCCATTTTTAAAGACATTTTTAAGTACTTGAGTAATTAAAAAAAACAGCTTAAAAAATTTAATTTGACAAAGCCTTTAAGATGTGAATACAACTTGAGGCAAATCTCAACCAAATAGAGGACATCCCAATAATACTGTTTTTACAATGAGCATACGGAAGCTCACGGCATTTATTAAACCTTATGCTCCGTTTTTCGATTTTTAAAACTTCTTGAACTCAGGCATTAAAAAACCCGAGGCTCTCGTTTTTACGAAAGCTAAAGAAGCGAGGTAATCACAAAGCCAATCTACAGTGACACATCATTGCATTATCAGGTTTAAGGCAATGTCTGTCAAAGAGCATTTTTCATCAAAAAGGGGCCAAATATGAAAAAAATAATATGTACAATTTTAATATTCATTTTTTGGTTTTGTTTCGTCCCCGGCATATCATTTGGATGCTGGGGGACAAAAAGCACTGTTAAATATTCTTTTTATGAAGATATGAATACGGCCTATAAAGCCGGTCAGGAATGTCTTGGATTACCCGGACACTCGTCGGGAGGACCTTGCGCGAATCTATATCCCGGTTTTATTTGTGTAAGTACCTGCGGTTGGGTTACAAACTGGCAGGAAGCAGTGACTCCTTGTGATGTGCAGAATATTTGCTATTATTCTATTAATATGCCTGAAGATTTACCCGCCTATGATTGCGGCTGCAGTAAAGAAGATCCGAAATCCGGCCAACAATGCCCGGCGGATACAGCTGGCGATCCCATCAATATTCTGACCGGTAATTATACCGGACAAGATACGGATCTATCTTTTAATACGACTTTTGAAAAAGGGTTTGAACTCTATCGAACCTACCGCAGTCGAGTAAACGTAAATTCTCCTTTCGGCTTCAGTTGGACTCATAATTATAACCTGGTCTTGGAACCATTTGGACCTCCCGATACCCGCGCTTACCAAATTCGGGATGAAGCCAACCAAACCTATTATTATCAAGACAATGACGGTGATGGCTTATATACGGGAATTCTATCCACTAAAGGCAGTTTAAGAAAAGAAACGGATGGAACCTTCACTTGGTACCGTGCCAATGAAATCGAATATCGTTTTAATGCTTCTTTTAAGTTGATCTCAAAAAAAGACGGCAAAGGTCAAGTCCAGACCCTGGCTTATGACGCAAATAACCGTTTGCAAAGCGTGACGGATCAGGCCACCGGCCGCAGTATCGGCTTTGTTTACAATACCGCCGGCCGTATCGCCCAAGTCACCGGACCGATCACCCCTTCTGTCCCTGACGGAATCTGGGTTTATTACCAATATGACGCAGCAGGCAATCTCACCAGAGTCATTTACGCGGACGGTTCCGGTATTGAAAATCGTTATCAGGACACAAACGATAATCATAACCTGACTGAAAAGCGTACTTTATCCGGAGCTTTTATTGCGAGTTGGCAATACGATAGCTTGGATCGTGCTTGGAAAAATGTAACTCGCGATGGTAAGGGCGTATGGATTATGTATGGTGGTAGCATGGTCTGGGTTTATGACGCGTGGGATGTAAAGAAAATATATACAATTCAAAAAATCAACGGCATTCGCCGTATTACAAATGTCACCCAAACCGGCGGCTGTACCAGTTGCGGCGGCGATGGGGTGCGCTATGCTTACGACACTCAACGCCGGGTCATTGAAAAGGAACTCGCCAACGGTCGGATCGACAAATATCAAAGCTTTGACAGCCAAAGCCGCTACCAGACCGAAATTCATGCCTCCGGCACCAGCAGCCAACGAACATTTAACTACACTTATCATCCGGTTTCAGGCGCCAAACTGAGCATCACTGAAAAATCGCTCTTAAGCCCCACCTATTCCAAACAAACCATCTACGACTATGACAATGACGCTAACTCCGTGCCCAATGAAAATCCCTCAAATCTAGTCTATCGCCAAATCGAGAAAGGCTATACCAAAGATCAGAGCGGTTCGGTTGTGCCCTATGAGTCGGTCACCCTCTTTACCTACAATGCCAAAGGCCAGCCCTGACCGTTGACGGACCCAAACCCGGCGACCAGGATAAAGTGACCTATTCCTATTATGCCAACGGCGATCTTGAGAGCATCACCCAACCCCTGATCGGCACCACCCTTTATGACCAGTATGACGCCGCCGGCCATGTGGGCCGCGTGATTGACCCAAACGGGCTCATCGCCACCATGACCTATGATTCCAGGGGCCGGGTCAAGACCCGCACCACCCCGGCCAACAATGCCGTGGTCACCTATAACTATAATACGGCCGGCGACATCGCCTCAATAACCGATGCCATGGGCGTCACCATGACCTATACCTATGAGACCACCTATGGCCGCTTGGATCGTATCACCGATCCCACGGGCAATTACCTCAAATACAGTTATGACTTGAAAGGCAACCGCACCGAACAGGGTTATTATACCCCGGCCAACAGCCGTACCTATCAGATGCGCTTTGATTATCAACACCCCACCCAGCCCGGCAAGCTTTGGAAAACCATCAACCCCGATAACACCTTTACCGAGTATAGTTACGACACCACCGGAAATATCAGCTCCATTAAAGATCCCCGGGGAAAAACCACGACCTATCAATACGACCTGTTCAACCGGATCAAGAGCGTGATCCAGCCCGGCAATGTCCTGACCTCCTATACCTATGACAGCCAGGATCACCTGACAGCGGTCATTGATGCCAAGAACAACACGACCCAATATGTTTATGACGACCTGGGCCGGGTCCTGTCCGTGACCTCGCCCGATACGGGCACGGCAACCTATCTCTATGACGAATCCAATAACCTGGTCTCCATGATTGACAGCAAGAGCCAGGAGACCCGCTTCACCTATGATGTCCTGAACCGGGTCTTGACCAAGCGCTATTATCAGAACGTCAGAACGGAACCCCTATGGCTCCGGACGGCCTCGTGACCTATACCTATGATCAAGGCTCCAATGCCAAAGGCAAGCTGACCCAGGTAACCGATCCTTCCGGTTCGCAAACATTGGAGTATGACAATCTGGGGCGATTGGAACTCGAGACCCGGACCATCAACAATATCTCTTTTCAGATTATGTACGGGTATAATAAAAACAACGAACTCGAAACCATGACCTACCCTTCGGGCCGGGTCGTAACTTATCAGAAAAACATTGCCGGTCAGATTTCGGGCATGAGCACGACCTATGAGGCTAATACGGTTAACCTGCTCCAGAACATGACCCGCCTCCCCTTTGGGCCGGTAAACGGTTTAACCTTAGGCAATGGCTTGAACCAAGTCATGACCTATGACCAGCTTTACCGATTGACCGGCTCCCAAACCGGGTCGATCTATAACCGAACCTATGTCTATAATGCCAACAGCAACATCACCAATATCCAGGATCTTGTGACCCCGGCTAAGAACCAGACTTTTGTTTATGACGATCTGAACCGGTTGACCAATGCCACGGGCAATTACGGAACCATTGCCTATACTT
>RPPU01000306.1 GCA_003819975.1 Desulfobacteraceae bacterium | reverse complement strand
TCTAGCGGCCTATCTGGCGGAGAAAAGCTATTTCCGATAACGGGAATATCCGCATTCCGCCGAACCCGTTCTTGTGGATGATTTTCAGCGACAGGCTTGGATTGGGCAGGCGGATGGCGGGTTATCTTACGGAACAAGGCAACACGTGCATTCTTGTCACGGTCGGAAAAAAGTTCGGTCAACCGAGGGACGGTGAGTTCACTCTGCGCCCCGCTCAGTTTGATGACTATTTCGCGCTATGTCGCGAGCTGAGCGAATCAGACCGTATGCCCAATAAAATCGTCCATCTATGGAGTGTGACCCAAGCCAATGAACCGGAAACAAATTCAGACCTCTTTTCCGGAGTACAGAACCTGGGTTTTTACAGCCTTATCTATTTGGCCAAGGCAATTGGTATGCAAGACAACCTCGATCCGATAGAGATCATTATTGTGTCAAATGGCGTCCATGCTGTTACGGGCACGGAGATATTACATCCGGAAAAGGCCACCCTCTTGGGTGCCTGCAAGTCCATCCCGCAAGAGTATGGGATGATCGCCTGTCGCGCGATTGACCTTGAAGTATCGAGCAACGAGGTTAAGCTTACGGAAATTTTAGCAAGTCAGCTTTTGGCGGAACTGGCCGGTCCATTGTCCGACCCGATTGTCGCTTACCGGGGAGACGAGCGCTATGCGCAAACCTATGAGTCGATGCACCTCGAAAGGCCGACTACTGATTCCCTTCTGCGTCGGAAAGGAGTCTACCTGATCACCGGTGGATTAGGCGGCATTGGTTCGGTCCTATCAAAGCATCTCGCCAATACGGTACAAGCAAAATTAGCGCTGACCAGTCGGTCTGTTTTTCCCGATAGGAAGGGGTGGAAGGAATGGTTGGCAACGCACGGGGAATCGGACAGAACCAGCATCAGGATACGCAAGGTGCAGGAGCTTGAGGATCTTGCGGCTGAAGTGCTTGTCTTGCAGGCAGACATAGCCGACTATGCGCAGATGAAACAGGCCATCGCGACGGTGCAAGCTCGGTTCGGAAAGATTCACGGCGTCATTCATGCCGCCGGTGTTTCCCATATCGAAGCATTTAACGCGATCCAAGCCATCCAACCGAACCATTGTGAGATGCATTTCAGGCCGAAGGTTTACGGGTTATATGTTCTCCAAAAGATTTTAAAGGAGCAGCCGATCGATTTTTGCGTGCTCTTCTCATCGCTATCTGCCGTGCTGGCCGGCCTGGGCATGGCAGCGTACACGGCGGCGAATATCTTTATGGATGCCTTTGCAGATAAGTGCAACCGAACGGCCGCAATTTGTTGGACCAGCATCGATTGGGATCAATGGCAATTGGGCGAAAGCGAGAAACGGCATGGTGTACTGGGAGGTTCCATTGAAAAGTTTGCGATGAGGCCGGCCGAAGGCCTGGAGGCGTTTGAGCGCATTCTGGCGCGTGGACCCGGCCCACGCATCGTTGTCTCGACGGGTGATTTAGATGCCCGGCTCCGGCAGTGGATTTATTTCAGGATACCTGATCTTTATAAGTAGTTTTGAAGGTTCAATGAACTCCTTCAAAGCGACTTTGATGATTCCGGGGTAACGACAAAATTCACACATTGAGATGAGGCTTGATTACATTGATATTCGATACTTTTTAAACCATGATCCCAAATGACTGCATGCAAAAACGAGCAGCCGTTTTTGTTTGGGACGGCCTCTCGCTGCCTATTTCTTATTTTTCTCGTAGACTTTGTATAAAATTTTCTATGGCCGCGACTCCGCTTTGATCGATGATCCGCAATATTTCGCTGCCGATCACGGCGATTTGCGCCCGGCCCCGGATAAAATCAATGTCCGCTTTCTCCTTGATTCCGAACCCGAGCGCCAAAGGCAAATCGGTTGCTCCACGGCAACGGTCCAGGTAAGCGATCAGTTCTTCTGAAAAAACGGTTTGGTTGCCGGTCACGCCCTTGCGAGCCACGCAATAAATAAAACCTTTGGCAAGGGCTGCCAGATAGCGCAGACGTTCAGCGGATGTCGTGGGCGCAAAAAGCAGGATCGGGCAAAGGTCATGCTGATCCATGGCTTGTAAATACTCTTGCCCCTCCTCGGGCGGCAAATCCGGGACAATCGCTCCGGATAGATTGCTCGCAGCCAGGTACTTTATAAACCGATCCACGCTGTATTGATGCGGGATATTGTAATAACTCATGATAAAAATCGGAATATCAAAATCCCGGGCCGCCCGGGCGGCAAAATCCAAACAGGTCTGCACGGTTAATCCCTGCTCCAAAGCTTTTTGATTGGCTTGCAGGATCACGGGACCGTCGGCGATCGGTTCTGAGAAAGGAATCTGCAATTCGACTAAATCCACTCCGGCCCGAACCATAGCCTCCACGATCCGATAACTCTCGTCCAGGTGCGGATAACCGACCACCGTATGGGTCATCAATAGGATCTCTTTTTGTTTCAAACGCTCGGTCAAATACTGTTTCAGCATTGTCCTATTCACCATACACCTCGGCTTTCTTTTTGATGAATTCTTTCCATTTGGAATCCTGTAACGCATCCGCGACCGTAAAAATATCTTTATCGCCCCGGCCCGATTGATTGATCAATAGACAATCACGGTCGGATGTTTGCGGCAAATCCTTGAAGGCCTGGGCAAAAGCATGGCTCGACTCCAAAGCCGGTATTAAGCCCTCTTTTTTCATTACCAATTTTAAGGCTTCCAGCACTTCGGTATCCGTGACGGCTTTAAAATTCACCCGGCCTTTTTCGCGAAGATCCGCCAAAATGGGTGATACGCCGATATAATCCAACCCGGCCGCCACGCTGTGGGTCTCCCGCATTTGTCCGTCTGCGTTCTGAAGAAAAAAAGTTTTATATCCCTGGGCCACGCCGACATGGGCTTCCCTCGAGCTGAGCCGGGCCGCATGCCGGCCCGTTTCCAACCCCTTGCCGCCCGCCTCGACTCCGACTAATTTCACTGCATCGTTTAAGAACGCCTGGAATATTCCTAAAGCATTGGATCCGCCGCCCACGCAAGCATAAACCCGAGCCGGTAATTTGCCTTCTAATTTCAGGATTTGTTCGCGCGCTTCCTGGCCGATAATGGACTGGAAATAAGCCACCATCTCCGGAAACGGATGCGGCCCGCAAGCCGTGCCCAGTACATAATGGGTGTCGTCCATGTTGGTGACCCAGTCCCGCAATGCTGCGTTGATCGCGTCTTTCAAAACCCGCGCGCCGTCCCGGACCGGAACGACTTCCGCGCCCAGTTGTTCCATCCAGAACACATTAGGCCGCTGGCGCTCCACATCGATTGCTCCCATATAAATGGTGCAACGCAAGCCCATGCGGGCCGCCATGGTGGCGGTGGCAACTCCATGCTGGCCCGCCCCGGTCTCGGCGATCACCCGGGTCTTGCCCATGCGTTTGACCAGCAAACCCTGGCCCATGACATTGTTGATCTTATGCGCGCCGGTGTGGTTCAGGTCTTCGCGTTTGATATAAACCCGCGCTCCGTTAAAATGTCGGGTTAAGTTTTCGGCAAAAGTGAGCGGGGTTGGCCGGCTGGAATAGCCCGCAACCGCTTGCAAATACTCCGGCCAAAACCCGGTATCATTGCGGGCCGCCGTGAAAGCGTTGCGCAATTCTTCCAGGGTTGCAATCAAAACTTCCGGGACAAAAGCCCCGCCGAATTCGCCGTAATAGCCAAGTCGCTGCATTTGAATTATCCCTTTTAAAAACTTATTAATGGAATCAGCGTTTATCCGCCTTTTTAATCACGGTGAGAACGTGTGAACGTGCGAATGTGCGAAAAATAAAATCGCTATTTTCAACCCGTAACCGGACCACCGAATAATCCATCGTTCTTACGTTCTTACGTTCTTACGTTCTTACGTTCTTACGTTCTTACGTTCTTACGTTCTCTCTCGCCCGCAACAATTCTTTAATTTTCGCCATCCGATCCTCGGCCTGCATCAAAGCCGTTCCGATCAAAAATGCTTTGACCCCGCTTTGAGCCAACAAGCGGATGTCTTCGGCGCTATAAATGCCGCTCTCGCTGACCGGGCCAAAACGGGCCGGGACCAGCGGCGCCAATTCCAGGGTGGTCTCCAGATCCACTGCAAAAGTATCGAGATTGCGGTTATTGATGCCGATCAAATCGGCTCCGCATTCCAAGGCCTGTTCCAGTTCGGCCCGGTTATGCACTTCGGTTAAAGCGGCCAAACCCGCTTCCCGGACTGCTTGCAATAATTCCTGCAATTGCGCGCCGGAAAGAATGCGCACAATCAACAAAACCGCATCGGCGCCGAAAGCACGGGACTCCCGCACCTGTATTTCATCCAGAATAAAGTCTTTGCGTAAAACCGGTAATGATACCGCCGCTTTGACCTTGGGGAGCCATTCCAGGTTCCCCTCAAAAAAAATACGGTCGGTTAAAAAGGAAATGGCGGCCGCACCGGCCTGTTCGTAGCATTGGGCTATGGCTAACGGATCTTCGTGAGCCCGGATCATACCGGCTGAAGGCGAAGCAAATTTAATTTCCGTAATCAAAACCGGTTCTTTGTCCGGAAGGACTGCTTTTTTAAAATCGCGCACCGGATCCGGATACATCCCATACCGGGCAATATCGGTTTTCGTCTTAAGTCGCGTAATTTCTTTTCTTTTTTCCGATAAAATTTTTTCTAACTTTGAATGCATTCCGATCCCCGTTGGTATGCTTTTCCGCAATTTTGTGTGAATGCAATCAAAGCATCTAATTTATGCAAGGCGCTTCCGGAATCGATGACGCCTTTCGCTCTTGTCAAACCATCCTTGATTTCCCGGTCCAGACCGCTGACCACAAAAGCAGCCGCCGCATTCAAAACGACCATATCGCGTTTGGGGCCTTTAACGCCGCTGAGCACAGACCGCACTATTTCGGCGTTATCCGCCGCATCGCCGCCCTTGATGTCTTGGAGAAAGGCCCGTTGGAAGCCGAATTGTTCCGGCGTGATATTGAATGTCGTGACACTTCCTGATTTGAGATGCGATATGCGGGTCGGTCCGCAAATACTGATCTCGTCAAAAGTACCTTCCCCGCAAACCACAAAGGCTTCCCGGGCGCCCAAACGACCTAAAACCAAAGCCATTTTCTCGGTCAGCGCATGTTCGTAAACGCCCAAAACCTGGGCCGTGGCATTCGCCGGATTGGTGAGCGGACCCAAGAGATTGAAAATGGTCCGCAGTCCGATCTCGCGCCGCGGATTGGCCGCGTGTTTCATGGCGCCGTGATAGATCGGCGCATACAAAAAGCCGATACCGAGTTCCAGAATGCAGTATTCGACTTGATGCGGCAAAAGATCCAAACGCACCCCCAGCTTTTCAAGCACGTCGGCGCTGCCGCAATTGCTGGATACGGCCCGGTTGCCGTGCTTGGCCACCCGCACCCCGGCGCCGGCCGCCACAAAAGCAGTGGTTGTGGAAACATTGAAAGTCTGCGTGCCGTCTCCGCCCGTGCCGCAGGTATCCAGAACCGTCTCGTCTTCGATGTTGATCTCGTCGCGGTCCACGTTCACCAGATGATTGCTTAAGTTGAGCTTAACCGCTTTTTGACGCATCACGGTCGCGGCCCCGGTGATCTCCTCCACGGTTTCGCCTTTCATGCGCAAGGCCGTGATCAACGACCCGATCTGGGCCGGCGTTGCTTCGCCGTTCATAATTTCAGTCATGCTCGCTTCCATCTCCGCCTGGGTCAAATCCTGGCCCCTGACGACCTTGGCAATGGCTTCCTTTATCATATCTATCCCTCCTCTATCCCATTTTTTTACAACGATCAACGACAGCCGTTAGGCTACTCCAATAAATAGAATAAATATCGAATATCGAACACCGAATTTCGAATCATGAAGGTCAAAACAAACAGACAATCGTAAAATTTCGAATTTACTTCGACATTCGATATTCATCATTCGATATTCGATATTCATCGTTTCATTTTACATCTCACTCTATCCAAAAAAGAACTTTA
>RPPU01000305.1 GCA_003819975.1 Desulfobacteraceae bacterium | reverse complement strand
CAACGCATGCTGGAACCTTTAATCCAAGTCGTTAAGGAAACCGAAATCCCGATCAATCAATTCCTGCCCACTCATTTAACCCGCACTCCTGATTTACTCGAAAACGCGATTGAATTCGCTCTGCTCGGCGGTTGCCTTGATTTTACGGTTAAAGGCCAGGATCTGAATTTTCCGATTACGACCAAACAAGCCCTGCAAACAGTTCTTGACCGTGGAATCTCGGTCGACCAAATCACTTTGAGCTCCGATTCCAACGGCTCCATGCCTATATTTGACGAAAAAGGCGCCGTGACCAAATTGGGGGTGGGCGAAATCAATAACCTTTATCTGGAATGGACCGGCTTGGTCAAAGAGGGTTTTTCTTTGACCGATATTCTGACCATGGTTACGCTCAATCCGGCTAAAAGAACCGGAATCCATAAATACAAAGGCAGCCTGGAACAAGGCAAGGATGCCGACCTCCTGATTCTAGACCCGGATCTAAATATTCAGACCGTTATGGCCAAAGGCCGGCTCATGATCCATGAAGGTAAGGTGCTGGTTAAGGGAACTTTTGAATAAGCCAAGCAGGCTCAGGAGTTCACGGTTCACAGTTCACGGTTCAAAGTTCACGGTTGGTTTTTTACGTTGTTTCATATTTTTTTTATACCGATAACCAATCGACCATGTCCTGATTAAAGGTGTCACTTTTTTTCATTCTTTGGAATGCGCGGATGTGTCACTCGATGACACCTGCCCTTGTCGCTGCACTCCAGATCTTATCACCCCTCATCTTTTTTCTTTTCTATCTCTCTAACCTTAAACTGTGAACCGTGAACTTGGAACTTAAGTAATTCCGACAAAACCTCTTGACAATTAATTAAGACCTATCTATTAATTAATAAACTTTGTTAATTAATTAGATAGGCAAGATTCATGACCCAAATAATCGGCCAACCTCACTCCATTAAAAAAGTAAATATCGATATTATTGAAGAAATCATTGCGGAAAATGGTCCGATTTCAAAACCCGAACTGGCCAAAATCACCAGCTTAAGCCTGCCCACGGTCAATAAGATCGTGGACGCGCTGCGAAAAAACGACCGCATCAAAGTCGCGGATGTCTCCAGCACCGGCATAGGCCGCAAAGCCCAATTCTATGTGATCAATGAAAATCTGGGTTATATTCTGGCGCTCTATTTCCGGGATGATGCGGATTCCTATAATTGTGCGGTCGTAAATGCCGTCGGCGACATGATTTATCAATGCTTCATGCCGGTGGACACTTCCACAAAAGCCTCTGCTTTGGAAAGCACCTTCCGGGCCATCGACGACCTGCTGGTTCAGGCCGGCAACAATGCCAAAGCCATCGGCATCGGCATGCCCAGCGTGGTTAAAAAAGATCAGACCCTTTCCAATATCCCGGATATTCCGGAATGGGAAAGCCTGAATCTAAAAGAGCATATAGAAGCCAAATACGGGATCCCCACTTTCATCGACAATGACGTCAATCTCTTGACCGTCGGTTTTTATCAAAACGAATTGAAACAGCAATACCATGACCTGGTTTATATTTATCTCGGCAAAGGCGTCGGTTCCGGAATCATCATCAACAAAAAATTACATAAAGGGTTCAAAGGTTTTGCCGGCGAGATCGGTTATCTGATCGTAGAAAAACCGCTGGAAGACCAAGTCGAGTCGGTCAAAGCCAAAGGGTTATTGGAGCAAAAAATCTGTGCTTTAATTCAGGAAATCAAGCAGGCGCCGACCGCAGAAGAAAAAAGCAGGCAAAAAGATAAATTGCTCGATCTTCTGGCCTTCAGTCTCAATAATTTGATTTGCATCTTAAACCCCGAAGTGATCGCGCTGAAATGCGAGATCATCGATGCGGCGTTCATATCCGCGCTGGAAGCCAAACTCGCGGCTCTGTTCCATCGGGAACATCTGCCGGTTTTCCTGAACGATCCGAGCCAAAACTCCGGCATCTTCGGCATCGTCAATATGTGCGTAGCGAATATCTCTTCGAAATTACAATTGGTCAAAGGGGTCGGAGTTTAAAAATCCGATAAGGATAAACCATGGCAAATGTGGAATTAAAAAATATCTCAAAGATCTACCCGGGTAATGTCAAAGCGGTCAATCAAGTTACCATTACGATCCGGGACAAGGAATTCGTGATTCTGGTCGGCCCGTCCGGTTGCGGAAAAACGACGCTTTTGCGCATGATCGCCGGTTTGGAAGAGATCACCTCCGGCGAACTGTCTATCGACGGCCATTTAATGAACGACATTCCGCCCAAAAACCGCGATATCGCCATGGTCTTCCAAAACTACGCCCTCTATCCGCACATGACCGTGTATCAAAACATGTCCTTCGGCCTCAAGATCAGGAAGCATTCCAAAGAAGAAATCCGCAACCGGGTCATGGAAGCGGCGCAAATCCTGAATATCGAAAGCCTGCTGGAACGCCGGCCCTTGGCCCTCTCGGGCGGCCAGCGCCAGCGCGTAGCGGTCGGCCGAGCCATTGTGCGCAAACCCAAGGTCTTTCTGTTCGACGAACCGCTTTCCAATCTCGACGCCAAATTGCGGGTGCAGATGCGCGCGGAAATCTCCGCCTTGCATACCCGGCTGCAAGCAACAATGATTTATGTTACCCACGATCAGGTCGAAGCCATGACCATGGGCGACCGTATCGTGATTTTGAAAGATGGGAATGTGCAGCAGATCGGCGCGCCCCTGGAACTTTATAATGACCCCAAAAACAAATTTGTGGCCGGTTTTATCGGTTCGCCGCCGATCAATATGATACCCATGGAAATCAAAAGCCAAGCCGGCAAATTGCTCGCCGTTGCCGAAGAATTCCAAATTGAAATTCCACATGAAAAGTCAACCAGCCTGCAGTCTCATATCGGCCGGAAAGTCCTAGTCGGCATCCGGCCTGAAGATCTTGAATATCAACCGGACTCGGCCGGTTCTTTCCCGATCAAAGCCGAAGTGCGAGTCATCGAACCTCTGGGCGCCGAGATTCATCTGCATGTCGGCATCGGATCTCATGCGTTGATTGCCCGAGTGGCTCCCAAATGGGAATTTAAAATCGGCCGGATCGTTCGACTGCGACCGGACCCGAATAAAATGAAGTTTTTCGATAGGCAAAGCGAGGAGAGAATCCAAAACCCGTAGAGACGCACGGCCGTGCGTCTCTACACGGTCATGTGTAACGATTCATTTTTAACGGAAACATCAAAAAGGAGGAGAAAAATGAAAACATCAGGTAAAATTTTTATTGGGCTCACGATTTTAGCGGTATTATTGGCTTTGGTCGGTTGTTCCAAAGAACCCACCACCTTAAACGCCCTGTTCATGAAACAGGCCGGTTACAGCGAAGACGACATCAAGGCCGGCACCGCCGAATTTGAGAAAAACAACCCCGGCATCAAGGTCGCGCTTACGTTCGTGGCTTATGAAGAACTGGAAAAAAAGATCATCACCTCGGCCCAAGCCGGCAGCTATGACGTGGTTTTGAGCGATGCGCCTTTTACGGCCAAGTTCGCCCAGGCCAATATCGTCAAAGAAGCCCCGGCTTTATCCGATGCGGACAAAAAAGATATTTTTGAAGGCGCGATCCAGGCTTGCGTGTACAAGGATAAGCTCTACGGCATGCCTTGGTTGAACGATTGCAAATACTTCTTTTATAATAAAAAAATGCTCAAAGACGCCGGCTTCGACAACCCGCCCAAAACCTGGGACGAACTCCTGGCTCAGGCCAAGGTGCTTAAGGAAAAAAAGATCGTCCAATATCCGATCGCCTGGAGCTGGATGCAGGCCGAATGCTTGACCTGCGATTACACGATTCTGTCCGCGGCTTTCGGCGGCGCCATGTTCGACAAAGACGGCAATCCGACCCTGACCGCCGAGGGCAACAAGAAAGCCCTGGATTTCATGGTCAACTCCCTCAAAGACGGCATTTCCAACCCCAAGTCCATTGAGTTCAAGGAAGACGATGTGCTGGCCACTTTCCAAAACGGCGATGCCGCCTTTGCCTTGAACTGGACCTATATGTACGACAGCGCCAAGAACCCGGAAAAATCGAAAGTGGTCAACGATATCGGCATCGCTTTGATTCCCGGCACCGGCTCAATCAAAAGCGCGACCGTGAACGGCGGCCAACCCTTGGCTATTTCCGCCGGCTCCAAACAATCCGAAGCAGCCTGGAAATATATTCAGTACATGGCCTCCAAGGATTTTCAGAAAAAATATCCGAAAAACGCCTTACCGGTCTGGAAATCCCTTTATGAAGACAAGGATGTAGTGGCCGTGAACCCGGATGTAGTGGCCATTGCCAAGGAACAATACAATTACCTGGTCAACCGTCCCCAGGTGCCTTATTACAGCGAATTCTCCACCGAACTCCAGGTGAAGATCCAGGAAGCGCTCCTGGGCAAAAAAACCGGCGAAGCGGCTCTGACCGAGGTTCAGGCCAAAGCGGCCGAGTTGGCGAAGCAGAAGTAAAAACAAGAAAGGTTCCAGGTTCACGGTTCAACGTTCACGGTTAAAAAACAGGAACCGTGAACCTGCTTAACGGAATGAATTTCCAACGGCTCAGGTGATTTGGCGGTGGGCGGAAATCGTGAAATGATTCTTTCCTACAGCCTTAATCCCTTCAGCCTATTGACCTTGAGTTTTTAATGGCTGATTTCAAAAAACCCATACTCTCGGAACAACGTTTTGCGTGGCTGATTATTGCGCCGGCTGCGTTGATCATTTTCGGAGTGGTGATCTTTCCCCTGGTCACGACTTTTATTTACAGTCTGAAAAACATGGAACTGATTTCCGCGGATGTGGGCAAGTTCGTCGGCTTGAACAACTACATCAAAGTCTTGGGCTCGGCCTGGTTCTGGCAGTCTCTCACCAGAACACTTTATTTTACCATTGTATCCCTGGCAATTGAAACCGTGCTCGGTCTCTTGATCGCCCTGCTTTTGAACGCTAAATTCTTCGGCGTGAGTTTTTTAAGAGTCATTTTCATCATTCCCTGGGCCGTGCCCGGCATTGTAACCGCCAGCCTTTGGAAATGGATTTACAATTCCCAATACGGCGTCTTAAACGCCTTGCTTACCCAACTGCACATTATTCCGGAATACCGCCAATGGCTGAGCGAACCTTTTCTGGCCATGAACATGGTGATCCTGGCCGATATCTGGAAAATGACGCCTCTGGCCGTGATCTTCTTCCTGGCAGCGCTGCAATTCATCGATGAATCGCTTTATGACGCCGCCAAGGTGGACGGCGCCGGCGCCATCCGGCGTTTTTTTCATATTACTTTGCCCTTTCTGGTTCCGGCTCTTTCCGTGGTAGTGGTCATGCGCACCGTGGAGAAATTCAAAGCTTTTGATATTTTTTATGTGCTGACCGGCGGCGGCCCGGCCAACGGCACCATGGTTTTAACCTACGAAGCCTACTTAAAGGCCTTTTCAAACCTGCAATATTCCATTTCGGCTTCAATTTCCTATTTGATCGCCGTGATGGTCCTGATTTTCAGCGTGCTCTATGTGCGCATCATGAAACAACGCGGGGTGACCCTTTCATGAAAAACAAAACCATGCCCGTGGTTCAATATTCTTTTGCTATCCTGGTATTGTTGTTCACCCTGGCGCCCATTGCCTGGATGTTTGTCACCAGCATTTCTTATCATAGAGACTTGATCTCGGTACCCTTGAAATGGATTCCGCCGGCGGTCACGTTTCAGCGTTACATCGACATTTTCACCAATCCCAATAACGATATTGCCTATGCGTTCAAAATCGCCATGTTTAACAGCCTGATCGTCTGCGGCATTGTCACCCTGGTTTCCCTGATCGTAGGCCTGCTGGCTTCCTATGCTTTTGCCCGCCTCAAATTCGTCTTTAAAGAAAAGCTGATGTACCTGATTCTTTTTACTTTTATGGTACCCTCGGTCGTATTGGTGATTCCGCTCTATTTGATGGTCAGCCGGCTCGGCATGCTTGATTCCAAAATCACCCTGACTGCTTTATATTTGTCCATGGTT